>JBAZCD010000137.1:920-7201 GCA_041671205.1 Pedobacter sp. | reverse complement strand
ATGAATATGCTCACTCATAAGACAAATATAACTCTTACTTTACTTACACAACCCCGAAGCAAAGCTTCGAGGAATTCTTTTGATTAAAGGGAATAAAGAAGAAATCGTTTACTTTTTTATCGGTTTGAGTAAATACTCCAATCCGTTAAGCTTTATTTCGTACATGCTGGCTAAGAGAATTCCTATCTTTCCTGCAGGAAAGCCATTATTTTCATACCAGACCAGGTAATATTCAGGTAAATCGCAGATAAGCCGGCCCTTATATTTACCATAAGGCATTGCAATGCTCACCAGATCTTTAAGAATTTGAGGATTCATCAGCAAGTTTTACCGAAGTTTCACGCTTATAAATAAACTGAAGATAGAAGAAAGCAATAAAAGTCAGGATCGCCATCAGGTAAAAAGTCGGAGGGATCATCCTGACGTCTGTTACATACAGGCTTCCTGCGACAAAGGCTCCCAGCCCTATTCCGGCTTCCAATGCGATATACATGGTAGCCACTGCCTTACCGCGATGATCCGGATGGCTCAGATCTATAATCCAGGCAGTAAGTGCAGGAGATAACATTCCGGTAGCTATTCCATAAACAGCAGATCCTATCATCAGATCTATAGGTGCATTAGCCATCGCAATTAATACCAGTGAAATCACAAGAATGATCAGGGATATTTTGATAATACTGACCCTGCCGATACGATCTGACATCTTTCCGGATATAAAACGAATAAGTAAAGAAGATATCGTAAAAACCATGAAAAACAATCCCTTATTTGATACCCCAAGATGCCCGCCCCAGTCCGAAATAACAGTCAGTATTACTCCATAACTCAGGTAAGAAAGAAAAGTAATGAATGCCGCTGCCAGAACTCTCACTTCAATAATCTCATGACGGTTGATGTGCAGCATAGAAAACCTGAAAGGTTCCTTTTTTTGTAAAGTTTCCCGCATATTCATCAGTATAACAATAGATAAAAGGGCAAAAACTGAAGAACAGTAAAACATCGCATTTATTGAGAAAATTTCTGTAAGCTCACTGCCAATTGCCGGCCCGATTGCCAGTCCGGTACTAAAACATACCCCATGAATTCCCATAGCCTCACCCCAACGGTTGCCCGGAACAATATCAGCCACATAAGCTGCTGTTGCTGTTGGCTTAAAACCGGTAGAGAATCCATGAAATAACCGGAGCCATAAAAAACCGGCGACACTGGTTAAAATGGGATACAGAAGTCCGCAAACAACGCAAACGAATGAGCCAACAGCCATTACCGGGACCCTGCCGATCTTATCGGTTAATTTTCCGCTGAATGGCCTGGAAATACCCGCAGAAAGTGTAAAAAGCGCAATGATATAGCCCTTGTATTCTGCACCTCCCAGACTGCTTAAATAAGCCGGCATTTCGGGTATCAACATATTGAAACTGGCTGAAAACAGGAATGAGCTCAGGCATAAAAGCGCAAATTGCAGGTTGTAAATAGGATGTTTTTTAGCAGACATAAATTCAGGAGTGCGGCGTAAAAGTAATAAGAATTTCAGGCATTACCTTCGAAATTATAAAGCATGAAGCTTAAAGGACAGGAAACAATTAAATCAGAAAAATAAGCTGTATTTCAGCTATTGTTAATAGTTTTGCCACGCAAATTATTCTTTTATGCGTTTTCTGAAATTAATTGCCTTCTTAGTTTTAATGGCCTCCTTACCCTCTGCCTTTGCACAGAGCAGTTCGGTGCTGAAAAAGCGTAAAGAAGCTATTAACAGGGAAATCGAAGAGTTAAAAAGAAGTCGCAGCAAGATAGATAAGAATAAAAAATTATCCCTGAACCAGATCAATCTGCTGAATGCCCAGATCAGATTAAGAGAAGAAAAAATCCGGACGATAAATACTGAAATCAAAATGCTGGACACTAAAATCATCAGTAATACCTCCGAAGTAAAGACGCTTCAAATAAACCTGGACAGACTAAAATCACAATATTCAAAAATGATCGTCTTTGCTTTCAAAAACCAGGGAGCATACAATAAGCTGATGTTCATATTCGCAGCTCATGATTTTAATCAGGCATACATGAGGCTCAGATACATTCAGCAAGTAGGCACATTCAGAAAAAGACAGGCGAAGGAAATCATAAATACTCAGGTAAGCTTAAAAAAACAAATCACCAAACTGGATCTGAACAAAAAGGAAAAAAGCAATTTGTTAATGGATCAGATCAGTGAGAAACAAACACTGGGCAAGGACAAAGAACAGCAATCCAGGATATTAACCAACTTAACGCAGAAACAAAAAGAGTTGCAGAAACAACTTGCCAAAAAGCAAAAAGAAGCAACTGCCCTGAACAATGCAATCCAGACCGCCATCAGGAAAGAAATTCAGGCCGAACAGCGTAAAGCGGCAGAACGGGAAAAGCTTGCAGCAGCTGCTAAAGCAAAGAATACAAATACAAAAAGCACTGAAAGCAAGGTTACCAAAACAAAAACTGTCGAAAAAGGCTCGTCAATATTAGCTTCAAGTCCGGAAGATGCGAAACTTTCTTCATCCTTTATGGGGAGCCGCGGTCGCTTACAAAAACCAGCACAGGGGATAATTACCCAGGGCTTCGGGCAGCAGAAGTTCAATAATGTAACTATATTCAATCCGGGCATCAATATAAAAACTGCAGCCGGGGCACCTGTTTATGCGGTTTATGGCGGCAGAGTCAGTAAGGTGATCTATCTTGTCAATTCTTATACAGTCATCATCCGGCACGGCGAATATTTTTCTATCTATTCCAAACTAAAAAATGTGAGTGTATCTGCCGGAAAGGAAGTTTCAGCAAGGCAAAATATTGGCTCAGTGGCCACAGATCCTACTGAAGGCTTAACAGAAATGCAATTTCAGATATGGAAAGGTGGCACTCCGGTAAATCCTTCCGGATGGATTCTGCAATAAATTCTCTATTAATTGATCCATAGAGAATACTATAATTGCCGGATTGCAGTTAAATAATATCAATAAACACTATTGTCATATTAAGAGAATATTAAATTAAGTTTAATATTAATTTTCCTTCTAACAGTTTAAACATGTATTTTTGCTCGCTTTTAAAAAAAATAAGAATTCATGTCTGAACAAAGAGCTGCAGTAAGTGTATGGAGAGATAACTGGCAGTCATCCGATTATAGAAAAAAATTCATAATCGGACTAATACTGGTCTCCTTTATTCTGCTATCGCTGCCCTTCTTTTACCAGGCGATAGAGCAAAGAAACGGGATTCAGTTTAATGATTATTTACTGACCTGGCTTCCCGCATATGACCTTTCATTATGCATTTTCATTGTAATCTGGTCTATGGCTTTATTGACTTTCAGCCGTTTTAAACAGGATCCGAATATATTCTTAACCTTTCTCTGGGGCTTTATCCTGATCAATCTTTCCAGATTTGTATCCATCGGGCTTATACCACTCAATGCTCCGGCCGACCTTATTCCTATCCACGACCCTATCAGTAATCATTTTTACGGTCCTAAATTTATTACCAAGGATCTTTTTTTCTCAGGCCATACCGCCGCCATGTTCCTGATGTTCCTCTGTCTGAAAAAAAGAACAGATAAGATTCTTGCTCTTGCAGCTACGATCATTATTGGAATAGCTGTACTTCTACAGCATGTGCATTATACCATGGACGTAATTATGGCACCTGTGATTACCTATTTCCTCTGGGTTGGATCAAAGAAGATTGTAGAGTCTTAATATTTTCCTGGAACCTGTTTTAATCAGGGAAATTCTTGTCGATCAAAAGTTGAATTATTCCATCAACCAGGCCAACACGGGGAACGAATATTTGTTTCACCCCACCCCATTTCATCACCGTCAGATATATTTCAGAGGCCGGGATAATTACATCCGCCCTATCCTGATTAAGTCCAAGCACATTGATACGATCTTTCAATGAAAAGGAATTTAAATAGGTATAAAGTGACTTCAGCTTTGCAAAACTTAGTGGAGAACCCTCTTTGCCCTCGGCCATCTTAAAAAGCTTATTGATATTTCCCCCGGTACCGATACCCGATAGATTTTTATGAGTTTGTGCCTTATTCTTTACCCATTCCTTCATTTCTGCCCAGGTCTCATCTTTATCCTGATTATCCAGTATTCTGATACCTCCAAGGTTAAATGATCGTGATGCAATCAGTTCACCATTGCTGAAAACTGAAAGTTCTGTACTCCCGCCGCCAACATCTATATACAGGTAATTTTTTTTGCGGTCGAGGCTTTGTTCAATATGACTGGCATAAATTATATTCGCTTCTCTTTGCCCCTCTACGATCTCAAGTTCAATTCCTGCCTGCTCTTTAATCTGGTTAACAAGAGATGCACCATTTCTGGCCTCACGCATCGCGGAGGTCGCACAGGCCATATAGTCGCTTACTTTATAAACATCAATCAGATTTCGAAAGGCAACCATCGTTTTAATCAGCTCTTCTGTCTTTTTAAAGGATATTGCCTTATCCAGAAAGGCATCATCACCAAGTCTTAATGGCACTCTGATCAGGGTGTTCTTTTTGAAAGAAACAGACTTATCATTTTGTATAATATCAGCAATTAAAAGTCTGACAGCATTTGAACCTATATCTATGGCAGCGTATCTCAAAGTATTATTTTTTATATTTTAAATAAGTATAAATATCTGTCTGGGCCCGGTTACTCAACCTGGACCTGGTCTTGAGATAGCGATTATTATTCAACTGATTGATCTCCCTGGCTTTTGAATTATCGTTCAATTGCATGTTAATGATGTCCATAATCTCAGTCTTTATTTCCGGATCCAGAATGGGAAACCCAACTTCAACCCGATGGTCCAGATTTCTGGGCATCAGATCGGCAGAAGATAGATATATTTTTTCCTTTCCTGCATCTTCAAATATCCACACTCTGGCATGTTCAAGATACCGGTCAATAATACTTATGGCCTCAATATTCTCACTAAAGCCGGCTACACCCGGAATCAGACAGCACATTCCCCGAATAATCAGTTTAATTTTAACTCCCGCGTTATTGGCTTCATACAGTTTAGTTATAATAGCCTCGTCAGTTAAACTATTCATTTTCAAAATTATACCGGATTTTTTTTCTGATCTGGCATTTTTGATTTCCTGATCGATCAGGGCTCCTAATTTTTGCCTGCTCTCAAGCGGAGAGACTATTAAATTCTTAAATCCCCTGTAAAACACTTTCTTCTCCAGACCATCAAAAAATTTTACGAGCTCTGTAGTAATTAATGGATTGGCTGTAAACAAACTATGATCACAATAAAGATTTGCAGTCTTTTCATTGTAATTACCTGTAGCAAGATTTGCATAGTAAACATCCCTGCCTTTTTCAGTCCGCCTGACCAAACATATTTTTGAATGAACCTTATAATCAAGCATGCCGTAATTTACTTCAACACCTTCTTCTTCCAGCCTGTTCGTCCAGTAAATATTTGCCTGTTCATCAAAACGTGCTTTAAGTTCCAATAAACAATGAACTTTCTTCCCATTCTTTGCTGCATTAATCAGGGCATGAATAACCCTTGAATTTTCCGCCAGGCGATAGAGGGTGATGTTGATCTCTTTCACTTTAGGATCAATAGCGGCTTCTCTTAAGAAATGGATAATATAATCGAACGACTGATATGGCAGATTGACCAAATAATCCTTGCTGGATATCTGGGCAAAGATACTGCTCATACTGGATAGGTTATTAACCGGCAATGGTATCATTTTGGGGTACTCCAGATCAGGCCTTCCAACGTTGGGGAAATTGATAAAATCCTTAAAATTGTGGTAACGGTTACCAGGGATAAGACCATCGGCAGTAAGATCCAGTTTAGCCACAAGATAGGTGAGCATATCCAAGGGCATATCGGTATCATACAACAGACGCATTGGCTTTCCTTTCCCCCGCTTTTGAAGGCTCTTGGACAAAGCGTCAATGAATTTTTCACTAACATGCCTGTCCAGATCCAGTTCTGCATCACGTGTTAATTGTATCGAATAGGCTTCTATGCTGTCATACTCGAAAATAAAGAATATATCATCCAGGCAATACCTGACGATATCATCAATTAAAGTTATAAATTTCAGATTATTGGTTTCAGGGAGAACTAAAAACCTGCTGGAATGTTCTGTAGGAATCTCAATCAGCGCAAACCTGCTTTTCTCCTTGCTCTTTTTCTGTACCAGCCTCACGAATAAATAAATCGCCCTGTCCTTCAGTTCAGGAAAGGGTTCATTCTTTTGGATCATTACCGGCACCAGT
>JBAZCD010000137.1:0-910 GCA_041671205.1 Pedobacter sp. | reverse complement strand
GTTGAAAGCAGTTTCTCCAGGAAGTACTCTCTCACAAATGCACCCCGGGCAACATTTAACTGCGTTTCATTGATAATGAATATCTTTTCCCTTTCAAGTTCTTTAACAATAACATCCTCGTACAGATGATTAAATTTCCTCTCCTGACGGACAACTATGTTCTTTATCTGGTTTAATATTTTACGCGGACTATAACCTAAGATCTCTTTCGATTTGGTATTTAAGTTGGATAATCTGTTCAGTGTTGCAACCCTTACCCTGTAGAACTCATCAAGATTAGAAGAGAAAATAGCCAAAAACCGAATCCGGTCCACTAAAGGGACTGATTTGTCAGCAGCCTCCTGCAGCACGCGGTCATTAAAATACAACCAACTGACCTCTCGATTTATAAGCGGAATATTTTTAGGTATTGGCATAAACAAACAGTCCCGTACATGCAGAACGGAACCGTAAAATTCGAAATTCTATATTAACTAAATATTAATATCACATTAAGTCTATCACTTTGGTAACATTCTGATAATCTATCAGATTTTCTCAGTTGAGGTAGCAGTTGTGACCCCTTCAGACTTAAGGGTAGGGTTTGTTGCTGAAACTGCTTTTGTTGCATGCGCTCCTTTTGATGTACTTGTATTTGGTTTGGCAGTTGCAGGTTTTGCGGCGGCCGGCTTCCTGGCAACAGTTTTTGTACTTCCTGTATTTGTCACCGAAACTGGAAGAGTTTTCTTCGCCGCGACACTTTTGCCTTTCAGGACAGCAGGTTTTGAAGTACCGGAACCTGCTGTCGCAGGTCCGGATATTTTCTTAACCGGAGCCTTAGCCTTTACCGCAGCCTTACTCACCCGCGCTACTACCTTTTCAGCCTTTTTTACAGATGAGACAATAGATTTAGGAGGTGTATTAACTATTT
>JBAZCD010000136.1:2634-7310 GCA_041671205.1 Pedobacter sp. | reverse complement strand
AGACCGGGGATCGCATTTGAACCTAAAGCATTTTTAAAAAATTCGCGGTGGGCAATCTCATGATCCCTGATATCCGAAAGCAATGATCTTTCGGCTTCGGTGATACCTGAATAGAATGAGGAAGCTACTTTGATGTAGAATGCTGCTTCCAGTTGCTCCAAAGCATAGGCATAATTCAGGATGCCGACATCGCCGCTTCCCAAATTTACCCTTGCAGAATCATCGATCATCATTCCGTCTTTTTTACAGCCTGCTGCGAGTAATGCAATTCCGGCTGCCCCTGCTCCGGCATAGCGAAGGAATGAACGGCGTTGCAGCGGTGCCGATAAGATATCCTGCTCCTGCAGGATGATCTGCTCATCTTTTTTGTTAGGTCTTCCATGTCTGAGGATAATTTGAAACGTTCTGTTGATTGCGATTACCTACGACATCCCGATTCGAACGGTTTTTAATTTTTTATCAGGGCAGAGAAAAAGCAGCCAGATTCAATGATTATGAATATTTCTTCAAGATTTTTTTTGTTTGAAAAGCAATGTCAGTATGTTTGTCCATGAGTTTGGAAAAGCCTGAAAATTTCATAGAAGCCTTAATTTTCGCTTCAGACAAAAGTATTTCTGAAGAAGAGATACAGCAGGTTTTGGCTGAGCTTAGTGAAGCGCAGATTTCAGTATCGGAAATCAATGCTTTGATTGAACAGATCAGGCAGAAGTACCTGGATTTGAATCTGGCTATAGAGCTGGTTCAATTGAACGGAGGTTATCAGTTTCTGACCCGAAAGGAGTTTTATCCGGTGGTCAATCAGCTGCAGATACAGCGATCGAGAAAGAAATTAAGTCAGGCGGCATTGGAAACGCTCTCAATCATTGCCTATAAACAGCCAATCACTAAATTAGAGATTGAGCAGATCAGGGGTGTGAATTGTGATTATACTGTTCAGAAACTGCTCGAAAAAGAGCTGATCAGTATTGCAGGAAAATCAGAAACTGTGGGAAAGCCCCTGCTTTACGCAACAAGTGGTATTTTCATGGATTATTTTGGAATTAATTCTACGAATGATCTTCCGCAGCTTAGTGAGCTGGTGCCTGAAAGCAATGCAATAGGAGATCGGACTGAATAGAAAAAATCGCTGAAATAAAAATGAAAAAAGAGGTTTGGAATTTCAAAATCTTGTTAATTTTATAAGAACAATATATTATATCAAAAAACGCGTAATTTGCACCAATGAAGTCGTCAAAAAAAGTAACAAAAAGTGGGGTACCAAAGAAAAAGCCTGGTACAGATCCAGACAAGAAAAAGACTCTTTTATCTGATCCAAATGAACCGATTCGCCCAATTATTGACGATGAAGAAGATTTTGATCTTCAGCTCGATGATGATATTCCGGCATTCGATGATTTCGACGATGACGACGACGATGATTTTTAAGGAATTATAGTCCTAATATTCAGGCATTCAGTTCACTGAATGCTTTTTTTATTTTATTCCATTGGCTCCATGATTTTAGTAGAAGTTAACAATAAAAAAACTGCCCGCGACTTTTTGGATGTGGCCCGCGAAATTTACATAAAAGATCAGTTCTGGGTTTGTCCGCTCGATAAAGATGTTGAGGATGTGTTTAATCCTGAAAAAAATGACTTCCACAATCATGGAAGTTGTACCAGATGGGTTCTGAAATCAGATGATGGCCGGTTAATCGGAAGAATAGCAGCATTCATTAATGAGAATAAAGCTTACCAGGCTGAGCAGCCAACCGGCGGAATTGGTTTTTTTGAATGCATTAACGATCCTGAAGCGGCAACATTATTGTTCGACACCGCTAAAAAATGGTTAGCAGAAAGGGGAATGAAGGCCATGGACGGGCCAATCAATTTTGGAGAGAATGATAGTTTCTGGGGGCTTCTGATCGAAGGCTTTACAACGCCATCCTATGGAATGAATTATCATCATCCCTATTACAAAAGATTCTTTGAAGATTATGGATTCACAACCCTCTATGAGCAGATCACCAATCATCTGCAGGTAATGAAACCATTCCCTGAACGATTTACAAAGATCGCAGAATGGGTTGCCAATAAACCCGATTATACTTTTAAACATCTTGAGGTAAGTAAACTTAAAGATTATGCTAAGGATTTTGCAGAAATATACAATGATGCCTGGCAGGACTTTGAAAATTTTGTCCCCCTGCAAACCAAAGGAATTCTGGAAAGTTTCAATAAAATGAAAACCGTTATGGATGAGAAGTTGATCTGGTTTGCTTATATAAACGGGGAACCTGCATCAGTCATCGTGATCATTCCTGATGCCAACCAGATGATCAAGAGTTTCAATGGTAAACTCGGGCTGATAGAAAAGCTGAAATTTCTTTATTACAGGTGGAAGGGAGTGAACAGAATGCGGGCCGTAGTGATGGGGACCAAGAAAGCATATCAGAAACATGGCCTGGAATCAGCGCTGTTCATTAAGCTAAAGGAGTATGTAATTCCTAAGAATCAGTATGAAGAACTGGAATTATCCTGGGTAGGTGATTTTAATGATAAAATGTTATCAATTCATGAAGCTACAGGAGCTACTTTTGGTAAGAAACACGTTACCTTGAGAAAAATATTTAATTAAGAAGGCTTTCACCTGTGAAAGCCTTCTTAATACGCTAATACTATGCTTTTACTTTTCGGAGTTCCTCATACAATTCGATAATTTTCTTTTGCATTTCAATGAGTTCCGTTTCACGGTCATGAAGCTTTAAGGATATTCCTTCAAGCTCAGCATGATATTTTTCCTGCTCTTCTGAATCATTAAACGTCAGTAATTGAACTAAACTCATATCGAATATCCTGGCTATTTCCTCCAGTCTGGATATATTAACGTCAGTTATACCGGTTTCAATTTTTGAGAATGCCGGAATCGAAATTTTCAAACGCCTGGCAACGTCCTCCTGACTCCAACTCTTCTGATGCCTTAATAAGCGTATTTTTTTACCTAATTCTTTCATTTTATTTGTTTTTTATATCGGATAGATGTTTTTATTAAAACAGATTCTTAAAAGTAAAATTATCCTTAAAACAGAATAACTCTCCCCTGCAGCAAGTTTTTTTCAATGCAATTAATATGCCATACCGGGCACCAGAAAGTAAAAATAAAATATAAGGTTTACGATCTTATAACTGTTAAACGTATTTTTTTTGTTTTAGTTCCATTCTTCAGAAATAATTTTTTATAATTTCCATTAATATTCTTGCAAGAAAAATGGTTTAGATCTGACCGGCTTTGGAATTGAAACAGCAAAAGGATTCTGGAATAAAAGAAAAGGAGAGAAAAAAATGAATTTCCTTTCCGGGAACGGAAAAACAAAAAACAGAAACTGTTAATTAAATATAAATAAAATTTCTTTACACCTAATATTTCTTGCTTGGGGAAGATTATGAAATAGCAATAAACTTAGCAGCAACCCAATCATTTAATTCTTTATGCTGCAAATACTTATAACCCAGACTTTCACATTTTTGCCTCAGGATCGCCAGATCCGGTTCTTCGTAGAATCCGCTTAAAAATAGCAATCCACCGGGAGCCGAAACTTCTGCATAACGGTCTAATTGATCGAGCAATATATTCCGGTTAATATTGGCCAGAATAATATCAAATTTATGATCCGGAATAACCTCTTTGGAACCATGCAGAACTTTAATATTATCCGTCTTATTCAGTTCTGAATTTTCAATGGTACTTTCATAGCAGATCTCATCATAATCAATGGCTGATACTTCTTTTGCTCTCAGTTTCGAAGCCAGAATTGCGAGAATCCCGGTTCCGCAACCCATATCAAGAACTTCCTTACCTATAAAATCTTCTTGGAGCATAAACTCCATCATCAATGCAGTAGTTTGGTGATGCCCTGTACCAAAAGCCATTTTGGGATCAATAACGATCTCATGTTCAAATTCAGGATGAGGTTCGTGAAATGTTGCTCTTATATAGCACCTGTTATCCACCTGCAGCGGTTCAAAATTGCTTTCCCACACTTCATTCCAGTTTTGGTGAGGAATATTGATTATGGTATAAGTAAAGGAGAACATATCGGCGAAGGTTTCACTTAGCTGATCCAGCGTTTCCTGTTCCAGTTCAGCTGCCGGAATATATGCCTTAAAGCCCTGATCAATATCTTCGAAGGTATCAAATCCGGTTTCAGACAATGCATTGATCAGCAGATCTTTATGAAATTCCTCAGTCGACGACAGGGTAAATATAAGTTCATTGTAAATCATTTCGGGTCAAAGGCTTTGATGATATCCACAAAATCGCGGGCCTTTAATGAAGCTCCCCCGATCAATCCGCCATCAATGTCGGGCTGGGCAAACAAATCGGAAGCGTTTTTGGGATTACAGCTGCCACCGTACAGGATACACATATCCTGGGCAAGCAGTTCACTATATTTTTCAGAAAGCAGTTTGCGGATATAGGCATGGATCTCCTGAGCCTGCTGCGGACTGGCAGTCAATCCTGTTCCAATTGCCCAAACGGGCTCATAAGCCAACACAAGTTTACTAAAATCTGCAGCTGTAAGGTGAAAAGCAGCATCAGTTATTTGTCCTTTAATGACCTCAAAATAGCTTCCGTCATTCCGCTGCCCGAGGGTCTCGCCGATGCAAAAGATCGGCACAAGTCCGTTTTTCAAAACA
>JBAZCD010000136.1:0-2584 GCA_041671205.1 Pedobacter sp. | reverse complement strand
CTGAAAAATAGAGTCTGCGCTCAGAATGGCCAATAATTACATATCGCGCCCCTGCCGAGGCAAGCATAGAGGCCGAAATTTCACCCGTAAAGGCACCGCTATCGGCCTGGTGGCAATTCTGGGCTCCAAGGGATAGTCTACTCGTGGAAGCGAAAGACTGACTAAAACTGCTGATATGAATAAAAGGCGGACAAACGACCGCTTCCTGATCCCCCTTTACTTCTTCATTGATCAATTGCCTGAGTTCTGAGAAGAGCTGTACCCCTTCTTTCAGCCCCATATTCATTTTCCAGTTACCGGCTACAATATTTTTTCTCATTCTATTATCAGGAATTAAAATCTTCTGTATTTTTCTGTAAGCTCAAAAACCCGGCTTAAAATATTTTTTTCAGTATCGTCGAACTCAGCATTTCTGCGCCCATATACCTTCACTGCTGTTTCAAACATCTTCTTAAGGGTATAAACCTCAAAACCATGATTACCACCCCAGGCAAAATCGGGAATGAAATTTCTGGGGAAACCCGAACCGAAAATATTAGCACTAACCCCTACCACCGTCCCGGTATTAAACATGGTATTAATACCGCATTTTGCATGATCAGCCATAATTAAGCCGCAAAACTGAAGTCCTGTTCTGCGAAAATTCTCTTTTTGATAATCCCATAATTTAACCTCAGCATAATTGTTCTTCATATTCGAATTATTGCTGTCGGCTCCAATATTACACCACTCACCCAGTACTGAATTTCCCAGATAGCCCTCATGACCTTTGGAAGAATTAGAAAATATAACTGAGTTATTAACCTCTCCTCCTACTTTAGAATGAGGACCGATCGAGGTCATGCCATAGATCTTGGCTCCCATTTTCAAAACTGCATCATCACCCATTGAAAATGAACCGCGAATATGACAGCCCTCCATAACCAGTGCTCTTTTTCCAAGATAAATTGGCCCGGTTCTGGTATTGAAGGTAGAGCATTCGGCATTAACCCCATCTTCTACAAAGATATCATCCCCTAAAACTGTATTGGTTTGACTCAAACTTCCGGATCGACGTCCCCTGGTAATCAGGCTAAAATCCTTCCTGATCTCCGAATCATTATATGAAAAGATATTTTCTGGAAAAGCTATTCTGACAAAAGGTTTGGTGTACTCAGTCCGCCGGTATTTACCAGCCTCCGATGGGCTGAATTCTCTGGCATCACCTTCCGCTAACTGAACGGCAAGTAATAATTCATTGGCAAACAGTGCCTCACCTTCACTGATCCGGTCCAGTGCTTCGAGCAGATCTTCATCCGGACAAACAGCAGAGTTAATGAAAAGATTTTCCTGAAAGTACCGAAGCGGATATTTCTCCCGAAGGTAATCCTCGCAGAGGTAAGATATATCGGATTTGAGATGCTTTCTCCACTTATCTGCTATAGTCAAAATACCAACCCTGATCTCAGAAACAGGCCTGGTATAGGACAGGGGCAATAAATTATTTCGGAACTGATCGTCAAAAAGAATTACACTCATTGAACAAAAATAAAAAAAGTCCCGACCTTATGAGCCGGGACTTTAAATATTATCTAAATAAAAATTTATTTCTTTTCGTAACGGGAACGGAATTTATCGATACGGCCAGCAGTATCAACCAATTTCATTTTACCTGTGTAAAAAGGGTGCGAGGTATGTGATATCTCTAACTTTACAAGGGGATATTCGTTACCATCTTCCCATTTAATACTTTCTTTTGTATCAATACATGATTTAGTTAAGAAAGAATATTCGTTAGACATGTCCTTGAACACAACTAATCTATAATTTTTGGGATGCAATTCAGCTTTCATCTTCAATACTTTTTAAGAGGTGCAAATATAGAAAAAAATATAATTAGTAAAAAGGTAAATTGTAAATAATCTTAAGAAAATCAGGAACAGATCCAAATTAAGTCCGAAAACCGGCATTTATAGCTTTATTCGGAATTATTTTATCTCCTGACACAATTCAATCAGAATGCCATGGGCTGATTTCGGGTTAACAAAACATACCAGCTTATTATCGGCTCCCTTTTTTGGAACTTCATTCAATAGCCTGAATCCCTCTTTTTTTAGCCGGGCCATTTCTTCCAAAATGTTTTCAACCGCAAAGGCTATGTGATGGATACCTTCTCCGCGCTTCTCAATAAAACCAGCGATCACACTGTCATTTGAACTGGCTTCAAGCAGTTCTATCTTGCTTTCACCTATTTTAAAGAACTCCGTGATCACCTGTTCTGATTCTACTTCTTCCTTTTTATAACTTTTGCATCCCAGAAGGCTTTCATAAACAGGACCAGCCTCTTTCAAAGATCTGACAGCAATTCCAACATGTTCTATTTTATCCATCACTCTGTTTTTATGGCATAAAAATGACCATTTTATCTATATGCACACAGGCAAAAGTGATAATTAAGCAGGAAAATATTTCATATCTTTGTGTATTATAAATAAAGACATAAAAATGAATTTGCCGATATACTTAGATAACAATGCAACAACTCCAATGGATCCAAGGGTTCTTGAAGCCATGCTGCCCTATTTCAATGCAAAATTTGGGAATG
>JBAZCD010000135.1:867-7351 GCA_041671205.1 Pedobacter sp. | reverse complement strand
TTAAAATTACTGCATCCATTTATGCCTTTTCTTACCGAAGAATTATGGCATGATGATCTTTTTGCTGAGCGCGGAGAGCTGGATTGTTGTATAGTAGCTCCTTATCCGGTACCCGGAAAGATTGATTTATCACTTTTACATGACCTGGATATTGTAAAACAGGTAATTTCTGAGATCAGGAATATCAGAAATACCAAGCAGATCTCACCGAAAGAGGCGCTGATCCTGAATATCAAAGCCAATTCAGCGATCAACTACCAGGAATACTTAAATATTATTTTCAGGCTCGCCAATATCAGTGAAGTATCATTTGTTAAAGAGGCAGTAGCAGGAGCAGGTACATTTATAGCTGGAAAAGATGAATTCTTTGTACCTCTGGAAAATAATATCGATGCGGAAGCAGAGAAGCAGCGCATTGAAAAGGAGATTGAATACCTCAATGGATTTTTGCGTTCTGTGGAAGCTAAACTATCAAATGAGCGTTTTGTTCAGAATGCGAAAGCTGAGGTAGTTGAAACTGAGCGCCGTAAAAGGGATGATGCATTGTCGAAGCTGAAAATTCTGGAAGCAGGATTGAAAAATCTTGACAGGGTTTAGAACCCTGTTAGAACCCTGTCAGCCTTTGAAAGGCTAACAGAGTTTATTTTGAAAGGCTGACAGTGTTAGTAGTATTTCCTTTTTAGCCAAAAAGCAACATTAACCAGTGCTATCAAAGCCGGTACTTCAACCAGAGGTCCGATCACACCTGCAAAGGCCTGTCCCGAATTAATTCCAAAAACTCCGATCGCTACTGCAATAGCCAGCTCAAAATTATTTCCTGTGGCTGTAAATGCGATAGCAGCATTTTTGGAATAGCTGGCGCCTAAAGCTTTGGCTATGAAGAAGCTGAACAGGAACATGAACGCGAAATAAATCACCAATGGTATAGCAATCCGAATAACATCCAGTGGTATCTCAACGATTAACTCACCCTTCAGACTGAACATCACCACAATGGTAAAGAGCAGTGCAATCAGGGTAATCGGAGAAATAAAAGGTATGAATTTAGTGTTAAACCATTCTTCACCATTCATTTTAATCAGACTGTAGCGGCTGATCAGACCTGCGGCAAAGGGTATGCCCAGGTAGATTCCTACAGAAGCAGCGATTTCTCCGATCGTAATGTTAACCACAGAGCCAGCCATACCCAAAGCAGGAAGCAAAAGTGTTATAAACACATAGGCATAAACACTATATAACAGAACCTGAAAAATACTGTTCAGAGCAACCAGTCCTGCAGCATACTCCCGGTTTCCTTCGGCGAGCTCATTCCAGACGATGACCATAGCAATGCATCGTGCAAGTCCGATCAAAATCAGCCCGATCATGTAATCCGGCTTGTCATGCAAGAAAACTACCGCCAGGCTGAACATTAAAATTGGTCCGATGATCCAGTTCAGAAAGAGTGAGGCCCCAAGTATTTTGGTGTTCTTAAAAACCTCTCCCAGGCTCTCATATTTTACTTTTGCCAGAGGTGGGTACATCATCAGGATCAAACCAATTGCCAGTGGAATATTGGTAGTCCCGCTTGAAAAAGAGTTTATAAATTGAGTGGAAGAAGGGGTGAAATATCCGATTCCGACCCCAATGGCCATAGCCAGAAATATCCAGAGAGTAAGGTATTGGTCTAAAAAACCAAGTTTTTTTCGGTTTACAGCCGGGGTACAGTTATTTGCTGACATTAAGGAATTAACAGATTAATAAAGTTCTGATCTTTTCTTTGATTTCCCAGCGTTTTTTCTCGTTTCTTACCACTTTCAAATTAACGATATGAATTCTTTCGTTAGTATGAACCCTTAGCTCACAAAATTTTGTACTTATGTGTGTGATGTCATGTGCAGAAACTTTAACTATTTTTTCACTTTCTGTATCGAAATAATTTAATGTTCTGTTACTTATATCAATCAGGGGAACCTTTTGTGATTTATGAAGGTAGCTGAATATGAATAGTAAAAACACCAGACTAATTGTTAAATTCAGTAAGATGAGTAATTCAGAATCAAAATAATACGCTACTCCTATGGTATTTAATAATAAGATTGATAAGATTGCAGAGGAAAGCTTCCAGTAAGGAATTCCAGAGTTTAATGAACGATTATGGCTGATGTAGTGTTGATAGGTCATTAGGCACAATGTTTTGTTTCGTCTTCTTACGTATGATCACCACAAAAAGTTCTGTACAAAATACCTGATCTTCAGTGATAAAACCCTGTCAGCCTTCAAAAGGCTGACAGGGTTAGGCTTAACAGCATCCACCACCGGGGACACAGGCTGAGGCCTGTACCGGTTTTTCGGCATATACACTGATACTGAAGATTCCTGTTTTACCCGATTTGAATTGAGCAAGTTCTTCAGCGGTTAAATAGTTCTTCAAAATATCATCAGGAATAATGATTGACTTTTCCTTTTGTATCTTAATATTGGTAAAGCCATTTATTTCTATCAGTTCGAGGTAGGTTTCTTTCTGAATTGCCCCTGCCACACATCCTGCGTACATTTCAGCTTCATTCTTTAGTTTCTCAGGCAGATTGCCGTTAAGTACCACATCCGATATGCTGAAATGGCCGCCCGGTTTCAGAACTCTGAATATCTCTTTAAAAACATTATCCTTATTTGGGACCAGATTGAGAACACAATTGCTTACTACAACATCGGCAGCATTGGATGTTACAGGTAGGTTTTCGATATCTCCCTGGCGAAACTCGACATTGTTAAATCCCAGATTTTCTGCATTTAATCTTGCTTTACTGATCATGGCATTGGTAAAATCAATTCCGATTACTTTGCCGCTTTCTCCCGCCTCAGCTCTGGCAATAAAACAGTCGTTTCCGGCTCCTGAACCAAGGTCGATCACAACGTCACCTTTTTTTATCTGTGCAAACTGGGTGGGTAAGCCACATCCCAAACCAAGGTCTGCCTCAGGATTGTAACCTTTCATGTCGCTGTAATCATCAGTCATAATGTTATATACTTCGGTACTGCATCCGCCCGCCCCACAGCATGATGTTTCATTTGTGGTTTTATCCTGCAATGCAATTTCGCTGTATTTCTGTCTTACCAGTTCTTTGATCTCTGCTTCAGTTTTCATGTTATTTGATTTAGATTATTGTAATATTACGATGTTTATAGTGCAAAAAAAAAATTAACAGCAGTTTTGAACAGCTTTGAAAGCGGAAATAAAATCTCCAGTTTCTTTTTCCAGTACTTTCCAGGTTTCGGGATTGATGAAGTAACATACACTTGCACCTTCAACTGTACCCTGTATTAGTCCTGCGTTCTTCAGCTCCTTCAAATGCTGCGAGATGGTTGCTTGTGCCAATCCAAGTTCAGTAACCAGGTCTCCGCAGATGCAGGTTCTGGCTTTCATGATCTCCTGCAATATGGCAATACGTGCCGGATGCGCCAGTGCTTTAAGTAGTTGTGCCAGCTTGTTTTGATCAGCTGAGAATATTTCTGATTTCGTTAGTCCCATAATTTATTGCAATATTACGATTAATATTTTATTCGCGGAATTATTTTTTGATCTTATGAGATTTTTATTACAAATGCAACAACATTAGGAATCTTCAGATAGAAATATATCAAGTAAAGAAATTGAACAGGATAATCATTTTCCTTGCCCGGCTATGCTTGTTTATATAGAACTGGTCAGACACTGTTTAAGTTTTATGATCCCAAGTACATGCATCAGTTTCATAACCGGGTACACAGGATCGATCTCAAACCATTTGGTTCCGAAATTGGCGCTGTTTGGATAACGGTGATGATTGTTCTGAAAAAGTTCACCAAGCATCAGAAAATCGAAAGGCGTAGTGTTTTTGGATTTATCCTTATTGTCAAAATTGGAATAGCCGTATTTATGTCCGCACCAGTTTACAATGGCTCCATGCAATGGCCCCATCAGATAATGGATAGGGAGCAGAAAATACAACCATTCTGAACCCTTTGGGACGAATTCTATATAAAACCAGGTATAAGCTGCCCCGAACAGGAGCCTGGATGCAATGGAGGACCCGATCCTGTCGATTAGCGGCCATTCAGGATAATATCCCTGAAAGCGTGCTTCCGGATCTTTGGTGCGCTTTAAATGATCACGGAAAGTGATAATAGTGGCTTTCATCAACTGAAAAACATCTGTAAAGAAATGAGGGGAGTGCGGATCTTTCTCTGTATCACTGTAGGCATGGTGCTCTCTGTGCATCATCGCGTATGCCCGGGGATTTAAGAATGAGGCTCCCTCAAAGATAAATGCCATGAAATAAAAAATACGCTCCCAACCTTTTGACATGGTAAACATCCGATGCGAAGCGTACCGATGCTGGAAAAAAGTTTGAAAGAACAAAGAAAGAAACCAATGGGCAATAAAAAATATCAGAATGGCCATAAATATCAAAAGGTGTAATACACAAGTAATGGCCACCTTGTAAGAGATGAATTTAGAACGAGTGAGGGTTAATCAGATTTGAAAACAGAAAAATACTAAATATTCCTGCCGGAAGGCAATTTATCCTGAGATAGCTTACCCTGTTGGTTCTAAAGATAAGATAATAATCTAAATCCGGAGCGAAAACATTCATTCGAAACCAACAGTCAGGGTAGTGAATCCCTTTTAATATATGTTGTGGGTATCTTGCTTAAGAGAATATCCGGTTTGATTTCTTCCGGACTTGTATCAGCATGCTATTTAACCTATTATTAATCACACAAATGTTGGATAATCTGCATGTGTTATGTACTTATTACTCAAGTATTATATAATTTATGTATTGTTAATGCAATTTAACAGATTGAAGTAAAATAACAAACCCACATCTTAATGACATGGGTTTGTTAGTGCAATTACCATCCTTTATTCTGAACTAAAGCAGGGTTTAGTAAGATCTCATTTGCTGGTATAGGGTATAAATAATGTTTCTCTGCATAAGTCTTTGGAGTATTACTAAGCCATATGAGGTTCCCCTTGTTGCCCTGTGATAACTTTGATGAATTATTGTCGAGAACAAAATAAGCAACTCCGTTTACCCGGTTTGCCGGTACTTTATCTACGAAGCTAACGTCAGGTTTACCATCTTCATTCAAATCCAATAGTTGATCTTTACCCGGAACATATATGCCTTCATAAACTTTTTCGAGCAGTTTGCCTGCTTTCCATCGGCGCAGATCATCATAACGATAACCTTCGGCAGCAAATTCAATACCTCTTTCTCTTCTAATCTCTAACAAAACAGAATTGCTTATGTCGGGGAAAAACTGGGACTGTAAATACAGGTCGGGAGTTACAGGCATAGCGGTATTGGTAATACCAGCCCGGTTTCTCAGTGACCCAATCGTAAGGTTCCAGTCGGCACCATTAAAAATTCCCAGTTCTGCTTTTGCTTCTGCATAGTTAAGCAGAACCTCTGCATATCTTATGATTGGAATTGAATTATAACTTTCTGTTCTTGTATCAAAGTACTTATCATCCATAGAAAATTTCTGGATTTGATACCCCGAGTAGGTTACTGTAAAATCAGGAGGGGCAGGAGATCCGTCAGTTCTTTTATAATTCCCCATCCTGATTGTTTGCTGTAATCTTTTATCTCTGTTTTTTACTTCATTCTGGAATTCCATTGTACTGTAACCCGAAATATCAGTGAATCTGCTGCCGTCTGAATTAAGGTAAGTATTAATGAATTTTTTATCCAGACCTAAACGTGCTCCCAAAGTTGCACTATTAAACCACCATGCAGCATTATGCCATTTCTTTAAGGAGTTATTATAAACTGCGGCGAGTAGCACTTCGTTAGATACAGGATTTTCACTGATGAACAGTGACCGGTAATCAGTATTTGGATTACCAGTATTCTGTAACCTGTATTGCCCGCTTTTGATCAATAGGTCTGATGCATTTACGGCTTCCTGTAACCATTTATCAGCTGTTGACGTTAATGCAGCCTCAGGGTGATATTTTCTAAATGTGCCCTCAAAAAGACATATTCTTGATTTTAATGCAAGTGCTACCCATTTACTAATCCGGGTGCTTGAATTGTCTTTGGTGCTGTAGATATTGTTGCTGGCAAAATCAATGTCAGCCAAAACAGAATCCATAACCACACTACGGGAATCACGACCCTTATACAGATCCTTGTCCTCTACATTCAGTGTACGCCCATACCAGGGCACATCACCAAATTGCTTAACCATTTGATAATAGAAATACGCCCGGAAAAATTTGGCAATGCCTGCATAATGATTTCGGGCTTTCAATGGAATAGATGGATTGTTGTAATTTTCAAGAAAGTAATTTATGTTTCTCAAATTTGTCCAATTCCAGCCTGTTGCATCCTGGCTGCTTAACCTTCCGCTAATATAGCCTGATACAGCATTTGGCACAGTAATATCCGACATGACATCTCCCTGATAAATGGCCGGCCCATCGGGCAGCATCTGAGCATAAAAGGAATTA
>JBAZCD010000135.1:0-857 GCA_041671205.1 Pedobacter sp. | reverse complement strand
GATTGTTCTCATTTGAAAAAGCCTGCTCCGGAGTTAGTTTATCAATAGGTTTCAGATCAAGGTACTTTTTGCAGGATGTAATAGTTAATGCTACTATGACCAATAAAGGAATATATATTTTATACATGTTCTTATGTGTTAATGTTTTATGTAAAATTTGTTAGATACCCAGGTTGATTCCAATTGTAAAGCTTTTTTGCATTGGATATGAAAATCCGTCACCTCCACCCGCATTAATCTCAGGATCGGAACCTTCAATAACTTCAGGGTCAAAGTTTTTAGTAACCTTAAACATTTTGGAGTATGTCCATAAGTTCTGACCCGTTACATATGCCCTGAAGGAAGATATCTTTAGCTTATTAGTGATTCGTGCTGGTAATGAATATCCGACAGTTAAATTCTTCAAACGGATATAACTTGCATTTTGAAGGTATCGTGTCTGTTTAACTGCCAGCTCTCTCGTGCCGGATAATGCAGTATAACCTCTGTAACGCGGAAAGTAGGCGTTTTGGTCAGGATTCTCTACAGTCCAGCGATTCAGATTGAATGCAGGCAGAAAACTGTAAGGACGGTTGGATTGCCCCCAGAAATATGCTGCTTCTGTTGATGGATACCAGTCTCTCTTGCCTATACCCTGAAAAAAGAATGATAGTGAGAAATTATTCCAGCCCAGATCTCCGGTAATACCATATGGATATCTGATGGAAGAATTACCAATAATGGACTGATCTCCCGGATCACCTAACGTATTTTTGCCGTTGTTTACTTTTCCGTCATTATTCAAATCCCTGAATTTTATATCACCCGGGAGCAACTTATTGGCGTTTGATACAACGAAATAACTCTGATTTGCATGT
>JBAZCD010000134.1:0-7357 GCA_041671205.1 Pedobacter sp. | reverse complement strand
CGTATGGTTCAGAGGGATCCATCGGTCGGGCCGGTCTTCAGAACCACCGGATACAAGAAAGGGTCGCGGTGCCATTAGTACATGCAATTCCTGCAGGTTATACCCTTCTGAAATAAGTCGTGGATAAAGGCCCTTCGCAGGATTTTCAACAGTAATCAGTCCTCTTTTTCGCCAGGGCTGAGGATGATACCCCAGATACCATGGTTCCCAGTAATTGATAGATTCCCTTGAATCTTCAAAAACTATTCCCGCATCCGACCAAACCGCACAGGCAAATTTCTCGTACATGCAGGAGGCAAACATAGCCCATTTTCCTCCATAAGAATGGCCCATGATACCAATTCGTTTGGAGTCCACCTCTGGAATCTTCGCCAGCACATTCCAGGCATTGGCAGCAGCGTAAGCAAGCATGGATAGCGGCTGTACACTGGCATTTTGAATCCCCGGATAATAAAGAGCATACGTTTTAGAATTCGTGGTTTCTGTGGTCCCGATTGAAAGAGTCACAAATCCACGTTTGCAGAGCTGATAGGCAAAATCACGATCGGGAAGATCGGGCCTTCCTAAACCCGCAGCCGTTTCAGGCTCATAATAAACGGTAATTACTGCCGGTTTTTTACCTTTACCATCAGGAACAAGCAGGTAAGCGTTGGTTTTCTGTCCGGGAATCCAGCTAAACCTGACAAGGTATTGAGTAAATCCATCCCTGCGGCTTGATTCGAGTATCTCAAGCTTTTGATCTGTAATTAGCGCCGGCCATTTTCCCATCATCCCATTCCAGCGTTCAAGAATTTCCGCCCGCCTTTTCGTCCAGTCAGCAGGGTTCTTTACCGTCTTGCCATCATAAAACTTTAAAGGGGAACGATACTCCCCATACTGATCTTTAAAAGGATCAGGAACAGCAAAGTACGGTGCGATCTTCTGCCATGCTGACTCCTTACTTACTTTCTGTGCAGTACTATTTTGACAGAGCAGCGGAAGAAAAAACAGGATTTGAACAATACGGATGGATATAGCCTTCATCTTCTATTTGAGATATTTTTCAAACCAGTCGAGCATTTCGATCTTCATATCATCAGTAAACACATGACCGGTGTTTGAATAAATTATACTCCTGAACTTATCTTTCTCCTTATAAAGTGAGTAAACGGTATCTAATTTTTTTTCAAGAGTTTTCATACCGCTTACCGGCGATCCGGCATCACTGTCGCCTGTAAGAGCCAGAAATGGTCTTGGAGCTATGAGTCCCATGACCGCCTCAGTATCAAAGTGCTGCAGCATACCAGGGACAAAATAATAGATCCCGTGCGCTTTCAATTCCCTTTGCTCAATAAGTTCCTTGTATCGGGTAAAGCAAGCTATACCAACCACAACCTTTACTCTCTTATCAAGAGCTGCCAGCCACCAGGCACGGGTGCTTCCCATACTCATACCTTCAACACCGATACGCTCCGAATCGATTTCAGTACGGGTATTGAGATAATCCAATGCAATTTGCTCATCCCGGATCTGCATTCCCCAGAGCGAACGCCCAAACCATAAATTGATCTTGAACTGAGAGGCTTCCTGATCAGAACCCTTTGCCTGTGTTTCGAGCTCACCTGCCGGACCTGTACCCCGGCGCTCCCCATTAAAGTAACTGTCAATGGCCATTACGGCATATCCCCTTGAGATCAAAAGTGCCAGCACATCCTGTGCGGTATTTGAATTTGAACCAAAAACATTGTCTTTACTGCTGCTATGCCCATGCATTCCGAGCACCACAGGAACCTTGCCCTTCACATTCGCAGGGATAGCCAGGTATCCCGGAATCCAGCCATCCACGCCATTGTCGATCAGAAATTTTTCAAGCGTGTATCCGTTCATCTGCTTTTTAAAAACAGTCTGTACTTTCAGGTTTTGAGGTCGTTCAGGAATATCACCCAGCAGACGCTGAAGTGTCTCAGAAACTTTTATCCGGTCATTTTTCCATGCAGACAATTCAAATGGGAACTTAAAATCAGGATAATCCCATTTTTGATAATATTCAGGAACACCCTCCCATGCTGTTTGTTCCTTAAAGAGTACCTCCTGGGCCAAAGCAGCATCGGAATATAAATTTATTGCTGTAAACAGCAGGGATGTCAATAAAACAGCAGAGAAATTGCATTTCATTTGTTCTTCAATTTAATCAGGTTGATATTTAAAATCTGTTCGGGTAAAAGCATTATTTTCCTGCCGCTTCAGAAATGAGTTTGGCAGAAAGATTTTTCCCCAGATATCGGTCAATTACACTGTGTACACCATAAAGTAAAGGAGTCATTAATATGGCAACGATGAATTTATAGGTATAATTAACCAGTCCGATCGCTGCAACCATTTGCCAGCTCCAGTTGTATTGCGGATTGATATAAAAGGCAATGAAAATAACCACAAAACTATCGATCAGCTGAGATGCGAGTGTTGAACCGGTAGCCCTTAACCATAACAGACGTTCACCGGTACTCTTTTTTATTCGGTGAAAGATGAGCACATCTGCCATTTGTCCAATCAGAAATGCGATGATCGAACCTGCAATGATCCACATACCCTGTCCGAAAATTCCGTTAAAGGCCGTATTCATATTGATCTCCTCACCATTTACAGTCTGCCTGATCCAAAAATCAGAAGGAACCAGGTCCATTGCAAAACCAACCACAATAAATGCGTAAGTGATCAGGATAGCTGCCAAAATCGATAAAAAACGAACCTGCTTCACACCAAAATATTCATTAATTATATCGGTCATAATAAATATGAGCGGCCAGGTTACCACACCTGCCGACATATTGAATGAAAGATCAGGAACACCAAACATATCAATATTGAACTTCTGCATTCCAAAAGAACCCTCCACTGTAAATATTTTCACTCCGATAAACTCTGCAAGAATAGCATTAGCAATCAGGAAGGAGCCCAGAATGAGCAAAAGACGACTTTCTTTGGTTTTATAGGACATTTAAACTTGAACTAATTTGAAATTAAAATAACAATTAAATTCCGGGTATAGTTAAACATTCTGAATCAGGAATATTAAAAATATCTAATTTAGCATTTATATGCACTTAAATTCCAAATTACCCGCAGTCGGAACAACCATTTTTACAATAATGTCTCAACTGGCTTCACAATACAAAGCCATCAATCTTTCCCAGGGTTTCCCTGATTATGGCTGTTCCCCTCAACTGGTAGAACTTGTTAATCATTATATGAGATCAGGGTATAATCAATATGCCCCGATGGCTGGAGTCTACTCTTTAAGGGAGCGTTTATCTGCAAAACAAGAAAAGTTACATCAGGCGAAATATGATCCCGATACAGAGATAACCATTACTGCAGGAGGCACTCAGGCCTTGTTCACTTCAATTGCCTGTGTGATCAGACCCGGTGATGAGGTAATCATTTTTGAGCCTGCATATGATTCGTATGCACCTTCAGTAACTTTATTCGGCGGAAAAGTAAGACCGGTAGAATTGAGTGCCCCTGAATATCTGATCAACTGGGAGGAGGTCCGCGGACTGATCAGCGACCGTACACGTATGATCATCATCAATACCCCAAATAATCCAACAGCAAGAACTCTTGGAGAAGAAGACATGGCAGAACTGATCCGGATCACAAAAAATACCAATATCCTTATACTTGGTGATGAAGTTTATGAGCATCTGGTTTATGATGGAAAAAAACATTTGAGTATATCCCATTATCCGGAATTGAAAGAACGAAGTTTTATAACAGCCTCATTTGGTAAACTGTTACATACCACCGGGTGGAAAGTTGGTTACTGCCTGGCGCCTGAATGGTTAATGAAAGAATTCCGGAAAGTGCACCAGTATGAGGTCTTTAGTGTTAACTCAGCAGTACAATATGCCATCTCAGATTTTTTACTAAATGAATGTAATTATTTGGAAATCAGCAATTTTTTTCAGACTAAGAAAGATTTTTTTCATAACTTGATGAAAGAAACACGTTTTGACCTGTTGCCTTGCTATGGTTCTTACTTTCAATCAGCGCAATATAGCAGGATAAGCGATGAAGGGGATACTGACCTGACTGTGAGGATTATAAAAGAATTCGGTGTTGCCTCTATACCAGTTTCTGCATTTTATAGTAAAGGCACTGACCATAAAGTTTTACGCTTTTGTTTTGCTAAAAAGCAAGAAACACTTGAAAAGGCCGTTATTAGATTAGCTAAAATATAATAGCAACATTTAAGAAAATATTAACGTATGAATATCATTAAATGAGTACGCTAAAAATCACAACCTTTCAGGCTTACCTTTTCTGGGAAAACATTGAAAAAAATCTTCAAAATCTGAGTTTAAGACTCTCGTCAATTCGTGAAAAAACTGACCTGATCGTTCTTCCGGAGATGTTCAGTACAGGTTTTTCGATGAATCCCGAAAAACTGGCTGAAGAGATGGATGGAACCACCATGAAATGGATGCTCCAGCAGGCCAGGAAGTTTGAAAGCGTGGTAACCGGGAGCCTGATCATCAGGGAGGATAAAAAATATTATAACCGCCTCATCTGGATGCGCCAGGATGGGACTTATGAGTATTATGATAAAAGGCACCTCTTTGGCTTAGGTGAGGAAGACCAGCATTATACCGCCGGAAATAAAAAACTCTTTGTTGAACTTCATGGCTGGAAGATATGTCCGATGATTTGCTATGACCTCCGCTTTCCTGTATGGCTTCGAAATAAGGATGAAGAATATGACATGCTGCTAATTGTGGCTAACTGGCCTGAACGCCGCTCATTGCATTGGCGTACCCTGATCCCGGCAAGAGCAATTGAAAATCAGTCATTTGTAGTTGCTGTAAATCGTGTAGGACATGATGGCAATGAGGTTTACCACTCAGGAGATTCCATGTGCATCGATCCAAACCGAAAAGTAATTTATTACAAACCGAATGATGAACATCTCTACACGTTCTCAATTAACAGAGACGATCTGATCAGCGCCAGAGAATCATTTCCCTTCTTTAAAGATGCCGACGGTTTTAAACTAATCGAAAAGTAGTTTCTGCAAAACTTGATTTTGCCATATCAATAATTAAGATCAGACCCATACCAGTCTCTTAAAATGGAAATTAAACACCGGGAGAATGCTCATAAAGGTTCATTTTATATTGAAGAAAACAATACTATTCTTGCAGAAATGACCTATAGCTTTGCAGGTGCTGATAAAATGATCCTGGATCATACTATCGTATCCGATACCCTGAGAGGAAAAGAGGCAGGAAATATGCTGGTAGAGGCTGCGATTAACTATTCAAGAAAAAAGAACATCCGTATCATACCCTTGTGCCCCTTTGCAAAAAAGGTAATTGAAAAGACGCCTGCTTACAGGGACATTCTCCTTAAATAAATTCTGATCTGCACAAACGAAAAGAGATATTACTTTTCATTGATCAGCCGGTTTCTGCATTCTTCCAGTTTTGCTTTTTCAGCGTCTGAAAGTTCGGGCAGCTCCATCTTCATCTCCCTGAATGTATTAACGATGATCTTACTGATTGCAATTCGGGTAAACCATTTCTTATCTGCCGGAATAACATACCAGGGAGCGTAAACTTCTGTGGTCGCATTGATCGCATCTTCATAGGCGCTCATATATTGCGCCCATTTTTCACGCTCCTCAATATCTCCGGAAGAAAATTTCCAGTTTTTGAGCGGTTCGTCAATACGTTCAAGAAAACGCCTTTTCTGCTCCTCTTTGGATACGTTCAGGAAAAATTTAATGATCACAGTACCATTATTACTGATATGCTTTTCAAAATTCCGGATACTTTCATAACGTTTCTTCCAGAATGCTGTATTGATATCCTTTGCAGTACTTAAACCCATAATACCCTCATTCAGAACATACTCAGGATGCACCTTGCAAACCAATACATTTTCATAATGCGAACGGTTATGAATCCCAATTCTCCCCTTCTCCGGCAATGCCTTATTATGACGCCAGATAAAATCATGATCTAACTCCTCAGCACTGGGTTGCTTGAAACTATAAACCTGACATCCCTGTGGATTTAATCCGCTCATTGTATGCTCTATGGCGCTATCCTTACCTGCAGCATCCATTGCCTGAAAAATGATGAGCAGCGAATTTTTATTCAAAGCATACATCTCTTCCTGGAGTTCATCCATTTCATTCCTGAGTTCACTTAATAAATGAACCGCATTTTCCTTCTTGTATTTTCCTGAATATCCGGGATCATGATCCCTGACGCTAAAAGGGCTTCCCTTCTCTATCCTGAACTTACCAACGATATCATCCATAGAATAATCTTTAAAGGCAATTTAAAAATTTTTCTGCGTCATTGGCGTTATTAAGGGTGTAATTTGAAATTCTAAGAAATTTGCCGCATATTAATGATGATTTCCTCATATTTACCCCATGTTCAGAAGAATTAAAAACAAGTCTCTTCGTTATACAGCAATTGCTTTATATTTTATTATTCTTTTTTTTTGTGCCCTGGAACTTAATTTTTTATGGTTGTTTGGCTATTCACCCTCAATAAAAGACATAAAGACCCCCAACATAAATATTGTCTCAGAACTATATTCTGCTGATGGTAAACTGATCGGGAAGTATTATAAAGAAAACCGTACGCCTGTAGAATATGACAGCATCTCTCCGGCAGTAATAGATGCGCTTGTTGCAACAGAAGATGTGCGGTTTTATAAGCATAGCGGCATTGATGTGCGGTCTTTAATTTCAAGCACGATCTCTACAGCAAAAGGTGACAGACGCGGGGCCAGTACCATCACCCAGCAGCTCGCGAAAAACCTGTACAGTACCCGGAACCGCAAATCACAGGGGCTGATCAGATACATTCCGATTATCAGAACAGTAGTTTATAAGTTAAAAGAATGGCTTACTGCTTATAAACTGGAAAACTACTATACAAAAAATGAAATTCTGACGCTCTACCTGAATACCGTTCCTTTTGGCAATAATACCTTTGGAATTAAAACAGCAACCAGGCGTTATTTCAATAAAAATGTAAACCGACTGAAAGTGGAAGAAGCGGCACTCCTTGTCGGGATGTTAAAAGCGACTACCACATATAATCCGATCCGCAATCCTGAAAAAGCATTGGAACGCCGGAACACCGTTCTGGCTCAAATGGAGAAATACGAATATCTGACTCCTGAAGAATTTAAAAAATATAGCCTGAAATCTCTTAAACTAAATCCGGGAAGCCTTGATGAAGGAAGTGACGGAGGATCCTATCTGAGGTCCGCAGTATCAAGATACCTGGAAAAATGGTGTGAGGATAACGGTTATGATCTTTACGGAGACGGACTGAAAATATATACTACGATCGAT
>JBAZCD010000133.1:0-7357 GCA_041671205.1 Pedobacter sp. | reverse complement strand
GGATGCGGCCTACCTGACTCTTGCCGGCAAGATCGTTTCTGTAGAAGCCCGCCATGCGGCCCTGATCCGCGACCTGATCAGCAACGGAAGCTTTGCCAATTCTGAAGTGATAGATGCCAACGGACTCGATAAATCCCGTCTTCCGCTGGAAGTGCTTGGTATTGCCGCACCTTTCATCAAAACTAAAATCAACGCAAACGATCTGCCTAAATCTTAATCCTAACAGCTATGAATATCCTGAACATATTAGAAGAAATTGAAAAAACAGATGCCGAAGTATATGAGCGCATCAATCCGGGAAGAAAAGTCATGGCCGAATTTTACGGCTTTGGAAAGAAAGTGGCCCTCGCATCTATACCCTTTGCCCTCGGTAGCATGTTTAAAAAAGCCTATGCCCAAACTGCGAGTGCAGATGTAGAAGCCGTATCGCAGTTTGCCCTGACCCTGGATTACCGGACAGGATACAGGTATTGGTGCGATAGTACAGAAATCTTATGAAGGCGAAGAACTGGAAAGCCAGGCCGGGGTAAAAATTACCGGCATCAACGGACAGGCGATTTCTGTCGCTGCCGCCACCGAAGCTTTTGATGAACCATTAACAAAAGCCCAGATCCTGGCCATTGTTGATCCTTTTTTTGTTAAATGGGTATGTAGATGACTACCTCAGTTCCTGACTCTCCGGTTTGAGATTGTATTATTTGAATAGTTGTTTTATTGAGCTTATTTAACAGACTGACTCGTTCATGAATTAATTGTAATCCGCGACTTGTGTGTTCCGGAGCTTTGGATTTTAGCGAATTTGATAAGCCTATCCCGTTATCTTGAATAGTAATAATGAGTTGGTTATTACCATTGCAGTTTATATCAATTTGGATAAATCCACCCTCTTCAATTGGCATTATACCATGCCAGATCGCGTTTTCAATAAATGGCTGAATGAGCATGGGTGGTATCAGTATTTCTTCAGTTTCAATTTTTTTATCTATCCTGATTACATAATTCATTTTGTCGGCAAAGCGGATTTTTTCTAAAGAAAGGTATATCCTTAAGTATTGAAGTTCCTCATAAAGAGTTAAGGTGTTTTTTAAACAGATTTCAAGATGCTTTCGCATGAGTCGCGCAAAGCCAGTAAGAACCTGATTTGCTGTTTTCGATTCATTTTTCTCAATAAAATATTGAATAGAGGTCATAGTATTAAATAGAAAGTGAGGGTTCATCATCGCCTGCAGTGCTTTTTGTTCAAGAGTGACTATCGTATTCTGAACTTCAAGTTCCTTTCTCTTTTGCTTCTTTTGCAGTATGAAATATAAAATTATTCCACAAAGTGCTGTCAGTAACAGGATTGAAATTATGATAGTAATTATCCACCAATATTGGGTTTCTTTATATTTCTGCCGAGCAATAACCAGTTCATTTTCCTGTATCTTTTGTAATTGTAAATAATGGGAAGAGGTTTTACCGATATTATCGGATAGATTCTTTGACAGAAGAAGGCTGTCATGTTTATAAACTTCTTTTAAATATTCTAATGCTTTTGGGTAGTTTTTTCTTTTTTGTTCAAGTTCAAAAGCTTTATAATTAAAGTATTTTATTGAAGTACTATCTTCAAGGATAGTTGAATAATATATACCGTCATTGATTGAATTTTCTACATTTGAATATTGTTTTTGTTCCAAATAAATCGCCGCAAGAGTTAAATTAGAACCGACCAGAACCTTATATAATTTATATTTATGAGCTTTCAATATCGCCTCAAACAATCTCGTCTTTGCTGTTTTGAAATCATTTAATTTGTAATAGATAATGCCTGAGTTCTGTAGATAAGCGATCATATTGATTGTATCTTTCCTGGCAGTGAAAATTTTATTACTTATTTCAAGAAATCTAAGAGAATTTTGATAATCGCCTTTAAATCTGAAAATAGTTGCAATATTTAGATAGAGCCCTGCAAGTAATTCATTATTGTTCAAATTTTTAGAGATTGACAGTGCCTTATTATAAAAATATAAAGCACTGTTATAATTTATCTCTCTATATAAATTCCCAATATTATTATAAACCCTCGCTTCGTTCCTTATATCATTGATGAGTCTAAAATATTTTAAAGCCTCTATATAGCTTTTTACAGCATGTTCTGTGTCGTTCAGGTAAAAGAAGCCAACACCCTTTGTTCTATTAGCTTCGGCTATTCCATAATAATAATTGATTCTCTTGGCCAGAATCAACGCACTATCAGCCTGGTCAATGGTTTTTTGCGGGTTTGTTAGCCTTTGGCTGAAAGCAATTTTGATAATCCTGTTTATTTTTGTTGAGTCGGATAAATTTGCTTGCCCCTGGAGTTTGTTAAAAAAATATTTTGGCCCTTTAAAAAAAGAATCTTCTTTCAGCAGTATAGGGACTGAAATTAATGCTAACAGAAAGAGAATAATTAATGTAACAAGGAGAATGGGTTTTCTTTTCACATCTGATTTTTTCAGGATTACACCCTTTTTAAATGTATAATTAAATTATCCATTCTTTTTAAATTGTACAAAAAAAGCGGTGAAACGCCCCAATCGTTTCAACCGCTTTTGTTCATAACCAAAGAATATATATTCTCATAGGTGGAGTCAAAGTATTCTTGGAGATATTCGAAAATGTCCCCGGTTATGTTTAACCAAATTATATACGCAAAGGCATTTATTGGATTCTATTGAATGAACGGTATGTTATTTTGAGTAAACGGTAAATTATTGTCTATTTCAATGGTGAGTTTCAATCATTAGGAATTATTGACTTTTAAAATAAAGTTTCACTGTCTCAATAAAATCAGAGGCGCGCCTTCTGGATACTGTATGCTCCGAATTATCAGACATGCATACAATGAGGCCATTTTTATTGGAATAATGGGTAAGGTGTTGCAGATTTATTATTGTTGATTTATGAATTCGGCTAAAACCCGTATTTACAAGGATTTCCTCATATTCTTTCAGGTGCTTGGAAACAATTACACGATCATTGTTTTCCAGATGAAATATCGAATAATTACTATCGGCTTCAACATAAAGTATATTATTTACATTGAGAATATGAAATCCATTCAAATGTGGAAGATTTAATTTGGTGATCTTTTTAATCTTATTGAGGTTTTCTTCCAAACTATTTAAAGGAACTGAGTTGTTCGAGTTAATTATAGAATCATTTTCTTTGAGATTTTTTAAATTAATGGCTTTATCAATGGCATCATTGAGCTCTGCAATATCTATCGGTTTCAATAAATAATCAACTGCACTCGCCTTTAAAGCCCTCAAAGCATACTGATTGTATGCAGTGGTAAAAATCACAGAACAGGTATCTTTTTGAAGTTCAGGCAACAAACTGAATCCATCCTCATTTGGCATAGCTATATCCAGGAAGACGAGATTTATTTCGTCTGATTTTAGCATTTGCCGTGCTTCCGCTACAGATTTAGCAATCCCCTTAATTTTAACTCTGGGACAATAGTTATCTATGAGAAAGAAAAGTGTTTTGCGAGAATACTCTTCATCATCCACAATAAGGGCCTTTAATAGCATAAAAAATAGCTAAAGTATACTTAACTAATCTATATAGTATTTTAAGAAAATTGATAATAAAATGAGTGAACGGTATAAATCAATGAGTATCAGTACCCAATCACCTGCTGTTCAGTCATTTCCGGCAAATCCCTGAACTCGTATTGCTGTGTTCTGAGCTGAGGTTCAAATCCTGCTTCGCGTATCGAATCCTGGATGCCCTGTGAGGTAAAGCGATGCGGGGCTCCGGCAGCCGAAACCACATTTTCTTCAATCATAATGGATCCAAAATCATTCGCTCCGGCATGAAGGCAGATCTGGGCAACCTGCTTACCTACCGTTAGCCAGCTGGCCTGTATATTTTTAACATTGGGCAGCATGATGCGGCTCAGCGCGATGGTACGGATGTACTCATCTGCGGTAACCTGGTTCGTAATGCCCCGTACTTTACGCAAAAGCGTACCGTCATCCTGGAAAGGCCATGGAATGAAGGCGATAAATCCTTTCGCATCAGACGGCTTTTCGGCCTGTACTTCACGCAGCCAGACCAGGTGTTCAAAACGCTCTTCGAGCGTTTCCACATGCCCAAACATCATGGTTGCCGAAGTGGTCAGCCCCAATTGATGTGCTGCACGCATTACATCCAGCCATTCCTGTCCCCCGCATTTGCCTTTCGAAATCAGTCTGCGCACGCGGTCGTTCAGTATTTCAGCTCCGGCACCGGGTAATGAATCCAAACCGGCTGCCATTAAAGCTTTAAGCACTTCGGTATGGCTGATGCCTTCGAGTTTGGCGATATGGGCAATTTCGGGCGGACCGAGGGAATGTAATTTAAGCGTAGGATATAATTCCTTCAGTTGTTTGAACAGATCGACATAGAATGCCAGACCCAGGTCGGGATGATGCCCGCCCTGTAAGAGCAATTGCTCACCCCCATAACGGAAGGTTTCTTCGATCTTTACTTTATAGGTTTCAATATCAGTGATATAACTTTCATCATGTCCCGGCCGGCGGAAGAAATTGCAGAACTTGCAGTTCGCAATGCACACATTAGTGGTATTTACATTGCGGTCGATGATCCAGGTTACTTTTCCGTGGGGTACCTGTTTCTTGCGCAACTCATTGGCAGTGTACATCAGTTCGGATGTTGCCGCTTGTTTGAACAGAAATAATCCTTCTTCGGCAGAAAGGAATTCAAAATCCAGGGCCCTGGTAAGCAGATCGGAGGTTATCATATTCAAAGATAGGTAGAATTAGCAAATTTGAGAATGAGCAAATTAGCAAATTGGGGAATTTGACAATTGGTAAATGATTCCTTGCTTGCTATCATCCTGATCTTAGCCGGGAGGGAGTCTATTGCTTCCGGACAGAAATATAAAAGCAAGGATTGCCTTGTCCGGCGATCTGTATTCAGCTTCTTTCTGTAAAGCTTTTTCCTTATAAATCAATTATCTATAGTATATCTATTTAAGGTTGGTAATACAGATTTAAAACATAGTCTATTCGTAGTTTGTTTGTATGTTGGTCGGGTATAATTGTCATAAGTACGACCAAAATACGACCAAAGTACGTCTAAAATACGTCTAACATGGAATGAATTTAAAAGCTTTAGATATTTTTTAGAGGCAGTTTCAATCTCTTATTCCTTTTTTCTTAAGCCTGAATCTTAAAATGCTTTTATCCGGTAACCTGTACCGGAAAAGTATTGGCAGATTTTTTCCACATCCAGTTAAAATCATTTCTATTCTGTTAATAAGCTCCCTAAAATCTTGAAAAAAATTTTTTATTTAGGAAAGAAGAATAATTATATTTACTGACCTAACTAATGAAAAATGACCTATAAAGAGCAGTATCTGTATCTCAAGCAGAAAACAGCTGATTCCTATCACCTGTGGATTAAAGCGCAAAATCAATTGGCAAGCGATGAAGATGGCTTTTTGAATGAGCAATTATGGGATAATCTGGAAGTGAGTGCTTCAGACTTACAAAAAGCTCAGAATGAGTTTAATAAGTTCTGCAGCATCATCCGCAAAGGAAAATACAGCGCCCATGATATTTTGGGTGAGCAGCAGGCTTGCGCTTAATTAGTTGATACCCGATAGGTATCGGGTTCTAATTATCTCATTTCCTCATTCCTCTCCATATTTTTCCCTAAATTAGCCGCCCTAAAGCTTTCGTTCCCTTATGGTTTCTTTTGAACGTTTCACTCTTGCCAATGGCCTGAAGGTATTGGTCCATGAAGACCCTACAACGCCCATGGCTGTTGTCAATATATTGTATGATGTTGGTGCCCGCGACGAGCATCCGGATCAAACCGGTTTTGCGCATTTATTTGAGCATCTGATGTTTGGCGGTTCGGTGAATATTCCATCTTATGATGAACCGCTTCAGCGTGTAGGGGGTGAGAATAATGCCTTTACGAGTAATGATATCACGAATTATTACATCACCCTGCCTTCTGTCAATCTGGAAACGGCTTTCTGGCTTGAAAGTGACCGTATGCTGAGCCTTGCTTTTTCAGAAAAAAGCCTTGAAGTACAGCGGAATGTGGTTTGCGAGGAGTTTAAACAGCGTTACCTCAATCAGCCTTATGGCGATGTCTGGCTGAAACTGCGTCCGATGGCCTATAAACAGCATCCTTATCAGTGGGCTACCATTGGTAAATCACTCGATCATATAGAAAATGCTGGTATTAATGATGTTAAAGCATTTTTCAGCCGTCATTATAATCCTGCAAATGCCATCATGGTTGTTGGAGGTGATGTGAAACTGGAAGAAGTAAAACGTCTTTCTGAAAAATGGTTCGGAAATATCCCGTCTGGTGAAAAACTTCCGCGTTTGCTGCCTGTTGAAGATGATCAGACCGAAGAGCGTAAAGAAACTGTACAGGCCAATGTGCCACTGAATGCAATTTATAAGGTTTTTCATATGCCGGCCCGTACCGAATCAGGTTATTATGCAGCCGATCTGATCTCAGATGTGCTTTCAAGAGGAAATTCATCCCGTTTATTCCGAAACCTGCTGAAAGACCAGAAATTATTCAGTGAGATCAATGCCTACCTGACAGGAAGCATGGATGCCGGATTATTTGTGGTAGAGGGAAAACCATTGCCCGGGATATCCATGGAAGTGGCCGAGGCCGCGATCTGGAAAGAACTGGAGCGTATCAGTACAGAACTGCTGCCTGAAGCTGAACTGACCAAGGTGAAGAACAAAATGGAATCAACCATGGTATTCTCAGAAATGAGCCTGCTCGACAAAGCGATGAATTTAGCTTATTTCGAATTGCTTGGGGATGCCGATGGATTAAATTCAGAGACTCAAAAGTACCTTGATGTCAGTGCCGAACAGATTCGTGCTCAGGCGGCGCATATTTTCCGCAAAGAAAATTCATCTACTCTATACTATTTAGCAAAATAAAATGATCAACAGAGCACTCGCGCCGGCATTCGGACAGGTTGAAAATATAGAACTGATCAGGGCAAAGCCTCTCGTTCTGGCTAATGGATTGAAAATATTCAGTATTGATGGTGGTGAACAGGACCTGGTTCGCATTGAATTCATATTCGCGAATATCGCTTATGACCCGGCAAAACCTTTACAGGCCTTTGCATGCAATACCATGCTGAATGATGGTACCTCTGAGCTCAGTTCAACAGAAATTGCTGATCGGGTGGATTATTACGGGGCCTTTTTGCAAACTGATTATACCAATGATCATTCATCAGTTACTCTTTATACCTTAAACAAACATTTGGCGAATACCCTGCCCATTGTGAAAGCGATCATCTCAGATTCGATCTTTCCGCAGGTGGAGCTTGATA
>JBAZCD010000132.1:6127-7406 GCA_041671205.1 Pedobacter sp. | reverse complement strand
CAGGGATATCAAGCCGCATAAGTATCACCAGCCGGGCATTAAAATTGTGGATGCCTCAGGTAAGGTTGTAATGCCGGGTCTGTTTGAAATGCACACCCACCAAAGCTCAAATGTTGGTGAAAAACTAGGTAAAATCTGGTTGTCTTATGGAATCACTTCTGTCAGAGAGCCCGGAACCGATCCATACGATGCCCTTGAGCGCAAAGAAGCCTGGGAAAGCGGAGTGCGCCCCGGCCCGAGACTTTTCTTTACCGGCGGATTAACGGATGGTACGCGTATAGCTTACGGACTGGCAAACAGTGTTACCGAAGCCAATCACATCAGAATGGAACTGGAAAGGGCCAAAAAACTGGGCTATAGTTTGATCAAAACTTACGTACGAATGCCGGATTCAATCCAGAAAGTTCTTACAGAGGGCGCCCACCAGATGGGGATTCCCCTCTCATCTCATGAACTTTACCCTGCAACAAAATACAATGTTGATGCCATTGAGCACCTTTCAGGCACCAGCCGCAGAGGCTATTCATTACTATTGGATGCTAATTTCAGAACATACCAGGATGTTGTCCAGCTGATCGCAAAATCAGGTATCAATATCACTCCTACAGCCTGTTTAAGAACCGGATATTTCAGACTTGCCAAACAGTACGACGAATTGCTGAACGATGAGCGGAACAGGAAATTTCTGACTCCTGAATTTCTGCAGAATCTGTACAAACAAACCAGCCATTTTGACTCACTGAGGACACCAAAAGCTGATGCTAATTATAAAGCACTGCTTAAAACAATCAAATCAATCGTTGATGCCGGCGGAAGTATAACTGCCGGAACCGATGCACCATTTGCCCCTTTCGGCAGCAGTCTTCACTCTGAGCTATGGGTATATGTAGAAGCCGGCCTTTCACCATTTCAGGCCTTACAGTCGGCTACTATCCGGTCAGCAAAGGTGGTCGGGGTTGATAAAGATCTTGGCAGTATCGAAGCAGGGAAATTGGCCGACATGATCATTGTGGATGGTGATCCGCTGAACAGAATTCAGGATGCCATGAAGGTCAGAACTGCAATCAAAAACGGCAAACTCCATTCCATTAAAGCCTTGCTGAAGTAATTTTCAACTGATCATCAAATCATTGAAAGAAATTTTAATAATAACCGCATAGAAATATTTAAACTATGACATTTTTCAGAATACGGATACTGGCAGCATTAGTACTGCTTTCAGCATCAATTCAGGCCCAGAACCTAACCATTAGCAGGCAGGAAATGATTGAGTTAACCC
>JBAZCD010000132.1:1966-6117 GCA_041671205.1 Pedobacter sp. | reverse complement strand
ATGGAAGGCCAAAAGTATCGGATGACCTGCTCAAACGGATGAAAAGAGTTCCTTTGGAGCAGGCATGGGGAGTACTTAAGGCTGCAGGCTATTTACACCAATATGAGGGTAACTGGAAAAATATTCACTCCGGAGAAGTTTTGGTTGGACGGGCGCTCACCGCACAATATATGCCGATCAGGCCTGAAGTGAGAGAACATCTTGAAAAAGAGGGCAAAGCAGAGGGCCGGGTTGGTGATATGGTTTCCTGGCCGATTGATATGCTCAGCAAAGGGGATGTTTATGTAGCCGATTCTTATGGCAAAGTAGTCGATGGCCCGATTATCGGTAGTAACCTTGGGACAGCAATTCTGGCTAAATCAGGTAACGGAGTAGTTTTTAATGGTACTGTAAGAGATCTGAGAGATCTTGAAGCAATGCCAGGCTTTACTTCTTTCATCCGGGGAGATCATCCCTCCCACCAGACTGAAATGATGCTTAAAGGCGTGAATGTGGCCATCAGGATCGGTCAGGTAACTGTTTTGCCGGGAGACGTAATCCTTGGATATTTGGACGGCGTTGCTTTTATTCCCCCACATCTGGCTGAAAAAGTTGTAAAGGTCGGAGAACTGGTTCTGGTAAGAGATGAATTTGGTCAGATCAGGTTAAAAGAAGGTAAATATACCTCCGGACAGATCGACAGTCGCTGGACTGTGGAAATAGAGGCAGATTTCGCAAAATGGATAAGTGTTAACCCGGGTAAATTACCCTATTCTCAGGCTGAAATGCAGGAATTATTGAAGGAAAGGACCTGGTAGACCAGAAATAGGTCATTATTCTTTAAATTTTATAGCGAAAATAAAATAATAACTAAAAAAATATGAGTTCATAACCTCCAATTGCTGATTTAGTATAGAAATCAAGATTAATTCATTTTCCTAAAATCGTCAGGGTATATATTTTTACATTATTGCTATATTAGACTTTCGCTATGCTCGTCTACCTATAGTATTCATGTTCTATTATCAAACATTGTCCGATCGGGAACTAACAGCTCTTTTGCATGAAGGGGATGAAAGAGCTTTTACTGAAATTTACGAGCGCTACCATAGCCTGCTCTATATCTATGCTCATAAAAAGCTATATAATAAACAGGAAGCACAGGATATTATCCATGAGGTATTAACCACATTATGGACCAGGCGCTTTGATTTTTCAATGCAAACATCTCTTCCATCATATCTTTTCACGGCAGTCCGTAACAAAGCTCTGGATCTGTTTTCGCATAAAAAAGTTGAAGCAAGGTACCTGGCGTCCTTACAAAATTTCATAGAAGATGCCGGAATTCAAACAGATTTCCTGATTCGTGAGAATGATTTAAAAACCCTGATCGAAAAAGAAATTCAGTCACTTCCTCCAAGAATGAAAGAAGTGTTTCAGCTAAGCAGGAAAAACAAACTCACCCATAAAGAAATCGCCAATCTTATGGAGATATCTGAGCAAACTGTATCCACTCAAATTAAGAAAGCATTACGTATTCTTCGTGTGCGCTTAGGCTTAATAGCCTACCTGATGATGCTCCTCTCTGATCAATTTTAGGATTGTTTTAAACCTGGTTTAAATTGTGATCTGAATAAGATTTAATATTTTTTTTCATTCCCGATACCTACCCCATAGTGTCTTTGCCGTCTTAGCAGTATAAAGAGAATAATTCTTTAAATACTCATGAAGGAAGCAAAGGAATTGCTTGAAAAATACAAATCGGGGAAATGTAGCCCAGAAGAAAAACTACTTCTGCAAAAATGGTTTCATCACCTGCATGAAGACGAATTAACTGAGCTCACAGAAGCCGATCTGAAAACCGCAAAGAAAGAATTCCAGAAGAAAATGATCGCTCTGATCAACAAATCCAATACATACACCCTATGGCCGCGAATCATATCTGCAGCAGCTATTATTATTATTATCTCAGTCGGTACATTGTTTTACTTGAATTATATAAAAAAGTTAAATACGAAACACGAAATTTCCGGGGTACAAAATGACATATCCCCTGGTGGTAATATAGCTACCCTAACATTAGCCGATGGTCGCAAAATAAGTTTAACTGACGCTAAGAATGGTCAGCTTGCAGAGCAATCCGGGATAAAGATTAGTAAAACAGCTGATGGTCAACTAGTATATACCATATCCGATTCAGACAACTCTTCTCAATCGCTTTCTTACAATATCATTGAAACACCTGCAGGAGGACAATATCAGGTAAACCTGCCGGATGGCAGTAAAGTTTGGTTAAATTCTGCTTCATCTTTACGTTACCCTGTTAGATTTACCGGTAATGAACGAAGGGTAGAAATAAGCGGAGAAGCCTATTTTGAGGTTGCCCACAACAAAAGAATGCCCTTTAAGGTCATCAACAGTAGTCAAATAGTTGAAGTTTTAGGAACTCATTTCAACATAATGGCTTATCCCGATGAAAGCAGCACGAAGACTACTTTACTCGAGGGCTCCGTAAGAATTATTAAAGAAAATAAAAGCAAAATAATAACTCCCGGTCAACAAACAAGAGTTAAGAATGGCGACATTGATGTAGAGACTGTTGACGTTACTCAGGTTACAGCCTGGAAAGATGGTTATTTTATGTTCAAAAACGAAGATATTCAAAGTATAATGCGGCAAATATCCCGCTGGTACAACCTGGAAGTAGAGTACCAGGGACATTTTACTGAGAAAGTTTTTGGCGCAAAAATATCCCGTACCAGAAATGTGTCTGAAGTACTTGAAATTCTGGAATCAACCGGTTCAATACACTTTAAGATTATCCCGGGCGATGCTCAGGGGAAAGAAAGGAGGATAATAGTTATGCCCTGACCCATACCTAAAAAGGGTAATTAAAAAAACCGGAGCGCTACGAACGCACCGGTTCAAATCTGTCTTTGGGACAGTTTCAGGCTTACCCGCTCATAAATAACGTGATATCGATAAACTTATAAACCTAAACGATACAAATGTATGAAAATTCCTTCTCATAGGATATGCAGTGTGCAATATTCCACCGCCTATAAACTACTTCTGATTATGAAACTTTCTATTGTTTTAATGATCTTCACTATACTCCAGGCCAGTGCTGCAGGGTATGCTCAAAAGATCACTTTATCTCAGAAAGATGCTACTCTTGAACAGATATTCTGGTCAATAAGCAGCCAAAGTAAATATGAATTTGTATATGATGCAGCGATGCTGAAAGAAGCAAAACCTGTAGATGTCAATTTCAAAAACTCATCGGTTGAAAGTGTGCTTAACCGCTGCTTTACAGATCAACCTTTGAAATATACAATCAAAGGCAACATTGTAATTGTTAAAAGAAAACCTCTGCTCTTCCAGCAGCCAAAGATTATAGATATAACTCCACTTCTGGAAGATGTGCCGCCAATTGTCATCAAAGGGCAGGTGATCGATTCAAAAGGAGAATCACTTCCCGGAGTAAGTGTACGTGTCAAGGGTTCTGCGACAGGCACTGCAACGGATCTGCAGGGAAATTATTCCTTAAATGTTTCAGATAATGACATTTTGGTTTTCAGTTATGTAGGATATATACCACAGGAAGTTGCTGTTAACGGCAGAAGTACATTAAATGTAACCCTTAGGGAAGATCTTCAGATTTTAGGAGAAATTGTTGTAACCGCTCTCGGTATTGAACGGGAAGCCAAATCCCTGACCTATGCTGTTCAAAACGTTAATGGTGATAAGTTAAATGAAGCTAAAGAAACTAACTTAATTAATTCACTTCAGGGAAAAGTTGCAGGGGTTACCATAACCAAAGATGCGACCGGCCCGGGTGGTGATTCCAAGGTTTTGATACGGGGAAATCGTTCGATAACCAATAGCAATCAACCTTTATATGTTATTGATGGAGTTCCTTTAAGCGGGAACGTTGGAATGCTGAATTCAGATGAAGTTGAAAGTATGACTATCCTGAAAGGTGCATCTGCTGCTGCTTTATATGGTAGTCAGGGGCAAAATGGAGCTATTATCATAACTACTAAAAGAGGAAAAGCTAATCAAACAGTTGTGAACTTCACAAGTGGCCTGGGCCTGGATCAGGCAGCAGTACTGCCTGAACTACAGTACGAATACGGACAGGGGGATGCCGGCATATACGGAGCCAATTC
>JBAZCD010000132.1:0-1956 GCA_041671205.1 Pedobacter sp. | reverse complement strand
GCAACCGGACAAACGGTTACCCTATGGAATGGAAAAAGTGTTCCACTACAGGGGCAGCCCGACAATTTAAAGAATTTTTTCAGGACTGCCCAAACATTCAATAATACCCTGAGTATTAGTGGAGGAGGCGAAAAAATGCGTACTTATTTTTCGTATGGAAACACCATGGCTCAGGGTATATTAACAAATAACGACCTGACCAGACATAATGTGGATCTTAAGACCGATAATAATATTTCATCAAAACTCTCTGTATCAACTAAGATGAGTTATATATATGAAGATGTCAATAATCGGGTGGTTCCGGGTGGTAGCGGAAACTATGTACTCCCTTCGATATTCAGTGCTCCTACCTCAATTCCACTGGATGAAATGAAAAACTATTCTTATCTGGACAATACGCTGACTGAAAAACAGAGTTATTGGTTACCCGGCTCATCGGTACTTTTAAATCCATATTGGGCATTAAACAGGATCAATTACTATCAAAAACGGGATCGTATCCTTGGCCTGATATCTGCGAAGTATGAGTTTACCAAATCGCTAAATCTACAGGTCCGCGGAAGTATAGATAAAACAATTCAGAACAACAACCGAAAGGTCTACGCTGATTCATATTTCAGTCAGGTTGGGTCGAATTATGATTATGGTGTTAATAGAAATCAGGGGATAAACATAGACGCCTTATTATCTTTTCAGCGTGACCTGGGAGAGAAATTTGATATCACAGGAAATATTGGTGGTTCATTGCAGGAAAGCAAGTACGAAAGTATTTCAGGCAGTGCCAATGGATTAAATAAACCCAATTTCTTCTATATGAGCAATGCTAAGTCTCCATTCTTCACAACTGCTGATGGCAGAGCACCGCGTGTTCAATCTTTATACGGAACAGCGACATTGGCCTATAACAAATACCTTTATCTGGATATCACCGCAAGGAATGACTGGTCATCAGCTCTTCCCAAGGAAAGCCAATCTTACTTTTATCCATCAGTAGGCTTATCTGCTATAATCTCCGATATGGTTAAATTACCTTCCTGGATTACCTATGGAAAAGCAAGTTTGACTATGGCCAATTCAGGTTACGGTGGTACACAGTATCTGGATCGTAATTATTATTCAGTAGGTATTGGAGGTGCAATTATTACACCAAATATTCAATCTTTAGGTACGTATAAACCTGAGCTGACCACTTCTTATGAGGCTGGATTGGATTGGCGCTTTTTCAATAACAGGTTTGGTATAAATGCTACTTATTATAGTACTCAAACCAAAAATCAACTGCTCTTAATCGGGCTTCCGGCAGCCTCATTATTTGACCGCAAATATATTAATGCGGGATTAATCCAAAACCATGGTATTGAACTTGTTGCAAATTTCACACCGGTAACAGGCAAAAATTTCAGATGGGATGCTGGAGTTAATTACTCTAAAAACATCAATAATGTAAAACGACTCACTGAAACTATTAAGTCAATTGTAATTGGAGAAGGAGACAATGTTTATTTGATTAAAGTTGACGAAGGCAGCAGTTATGGCGACATGTATGTAAGAGGCTGGAAGGAAGATGCACAAGGAAGGAAATTAGTGGAAAACGATGGTACTCCAATTTTGACAGATGGTTTGGATCAATTCGTTGGCAATTATAACCCCGACTATATGCTTGGTTTCTCAAATGAATTTTCTTTTAAGAATATTTCTATGAGTTTTTTAATCGATCATAGGCAAGGGGGTACCGTAATTGGAGGTACTCAGGCAATTATTGATGCTTACGGACATTCTAAGGCATCTCTTTTAGGCCGTGAAGGTGGTATTGTATTAGATGGATACAGACCTGACGGTCAGAAAAACACCCAGGCCGTATCTTCTCAAAAATATTTCGGTCTGATCGGTGGCAGATATCCATCCGCAGGATTTTATAGTTATTCCTCTACAAATACACGATTAAGAGAATTC
>JBAZCD010000131.1:0-7456 GCA_041671205.1 Pedobacter sp. | reverse complement strand
ATACAAAGCCGCTGATTCCATCTCCACACGACAAACTCCCTCTTTTTCCATCTCTGATATGGCAGCCTGAGTTTCTCTGTATGGCGCATCTGTTGTCCAGCTTTTTGCTTCAAAGTAGGGACAATCAACAGCTGACGAATTAATTGCCAGTTTCTCATACAATGCCTGAGATAGTTTTGAAATTGCATCAGGTGGAAGATAATGATAGCTTGTGCCTTCATCTCTTACAGCTTCGGTAATTAAAGCGAACCTTTTGCTTGAGTTTGGTTGACTAATAATGCCGGATGATGTAATACTGATAAGATTAGTACAGCCTGACACGAATAATTGCTCTGCTACCAGCACTGCATAAGATGAGCCTACTATGCAGGGGATGATGCCAACTTCAATGCCATCAACTTTAAAGCTGTACAATTTGGAATGATAACAGGCCCAGCACTCATTTAAAGATGCCTGGTTAGTTTTTAATAAATATTCAGCTAAATCCCCGTCCGGATCAAGAAGACAGACCGAAGGGACATTGCAATCTTTTCTTTCTTTTTGCCGCTTTGCTTCACGCAGGAGGTTTTCGGGTTTGAATACACTTTCTGTCTGATAATATTTATGCTTTAATAAATCCATTTGTTTATTGTAATAACTTATCTTTTAAATCAGCGTAATGTTTAGCTTTTCTTTCATTCCGATATTCTTAAAAAGTCAAGACCTTATCGCTGTCGAGCACCCAATTTGTGAGCTCAGCAAGATTGCTGATTTCTGCACCTTCAATCAAGGACAAGTTTATCAACCCTCTTGCTTCGGCACAGCTTCCGCATATTTTTACTTTGGCGCCTTTATTCAGTGAGAGTTTCAACATTCTTTCAATGTTGTAATAACCATTAGGTGTGGTTTGACCGGCAATAGCACAATTAGCTGCATCCGCGATCAAAAAGATCCTGACTTCTGCATCCGGGTTTTCTTTGTTAAGTTGATTTGCAATACGTAAAGCATTAAATGCTTTTTCTGTACCATAAGGTGCATCGTTGATAATGATTAAAATTTTCATGTGCTTTTTATTTTTTAAAATTGCTCTTTGGTAATTTCCCCTTTAGTATATCGATTTCTTAAAATTTCCATTGGCGATTCAGAATTTTGCCTGCTTTTTTAGTTTGGGAATCATTTTTAACCAAAAAATAAATTAGAAATATTTAAAGAACCAGTATTTTTCAAACATCACTTTCGTTAAATGCCACCAGTACCCCGGCCTTTTCATTTTTACAAGAGGAAGTGGCGAGCCATAAAAATTACCTCCTGCATAACCTGCCTTTCCATCCCCCATCTCAAGGAAGCATTGGCCTGAACCATCGAAACTTTTCATATTTACACCACCCTTTATTTTCTCAGCTATGTTATTTGCTACCACTTCTGCCTGGTAATGTGCAAATACACCAGCTTTGGGTAAGGGCTTACCTAATTCCAATGGGATAAGCGTTATATCACCAATTGCATATACATTTGGAAAATTTGTTTCCAATGTGTTGCGGTTAGTTTCAATCCAGCCTGATTTACCGGGCAATGCACTCTTGGCAATAACATCGGGACAAATATGTTTGGGAGTATATGCAAGCAGATCAAATGAGAAGCTATTTCCATTTGAGAAAGTGAGAGAGTTGGAATCTGCCATTGTAAATTGATGTTCCGGAAAATATTTTATGCCCTTAGTTTCAAGCATCTGCTTTACAGCATCTGCAAGAGCTTTTCCAGCAACAGGCATAGGCATTGTTTCCGGTGAATAAATCGCTATCTCTGTTTTATCACGCATACCTTTTTTGCGTATCATACTTTCAATAAGCATGGCAGCTTCATAGGGAGCTGCGGGACATTTAAACGGAAGTGAAGAAATAAGCACCGCAATTTTGCCGCCTTTAAACTGTTGCAAAGCACCATAAAAGCCGGCAGCTCCGTCAAGTGAAAAGAAATCAAAACCTTTGCCTGAAAGTGCAGGTACTTCCAGCTGAGCAGCGCCTGGTGAAATAATTAAATAATCGCCTTGATATTCCTTTCCATTTACCAGTACCGACTTATTTTCAGGACTAACCTTTTCGACATTTCCTAAAACCAGTTCAATTCCTTTCTTAGCAATCTGTTTTGTAGAACGGTAAACATCCTTCGTTTTTCGCTTACCTACCATCAGCCAGAGCAGAGAAGGAGCAAAAACATTCTTCTCTTCTTTTTCAAAAACTACAATGCGACAATTGCGGCCTAATTTATTACGCAGGAAATGGGCTGTCATTAATCCGCCTGTGCCGCCGCCAAGAATTAATATTAATGGTTTCATTGTTTTAATTTTTATTTATTTCTTGCTGTCTTAATTTCCATTCCACATAACCATCTTCCATACGGATTGCGTTGAATTTCTTTTGATTCAGAATTTTAATGGCATCAACGGCCATCACACATAAAGGACCACGGCAATAGGCAATGATTGTTTGGTTTTTAGGCAATTCATTCAGCCTTTTTTTAAGCTGTGCAAGAGGAATAGAAACTGCATTGGGTATATGGCCGGCCTTATACTCATCTTCCGGTCTCACATCAATCAGTATAACTTTTTCCTTTTTACTCCTTGCAAGCAAATCATTAATGGTAATGGATTCGAGAATATTTTTATCAGCCTTAAAATCACTGAGAAGTCTTTCCAGTTCGGCAATCTTGCGAAAACCAAGTTCTTTCACTGCTGACACAAGCCGCAGTACACTATCATCAGTAATGCTGTAAATGATAAAATTACCCTGGCGCTGTGTATTTACCAGCTTAGCTGACTTTAGTACCTGCAAATGCTGTGATGTACTGGCAACGGACATTGAAATCTCTTTGGAAAGTTCTTCTACAGAATAGTCCTTTTGGGAAAGGACATCAATTAGTTCCATCCTTTTGGGATTGGAAATAGCATGAGTTACTCTTGAAAGTTCCTGGTAAACTTGCTCTTTAATAGATGATGCTGACATATAATAAATAATTATCTGTAGTAAATGTAGCATCTATTAAAGAATTATACAAATAAGTTGAATAGAATTTTAAACATCTGTGATTAAACAGAAACTCTCAACGATTAGTTTATTAATTACAGTTTTTAGCAGATAGTGAACCATTGACTCTTCCCAGAGTTACAGACGTAGCACTCGTTGCCTTGGCTGATCGGTACAGATTTATATAATTATCAAACATCCTTTGCTCGCAGTGATTTGTAATCCAGGCAAAATAAAAAAGGACCTTCGAATCCTGTAACTGTTCATTGTAACTTCACCATTAAGGGCGAAAAATTTCACATTCCGTTGCTGTCTCCCAATCAGAACATTATTTCCAAAAATCAGATTTTCTGAGTATCAAGCAATACTTTTATGCAAATTTGAGTTAAAATCAATTCTTATGAAACAAGGACTTTTAATTGACATGGACGGTGTAATTTACAGTGGTGAATTACTGATTAACGGAGCTGATAAATTTATCAATAGCTTGATTAAAAAGGATATACCTTTTACATTTATGACCAATAACAGTCAACGTACAAGGCTCGAGGTTGTACGTAAGTTGAAACATTTAGGAATTAATATCAGTGTGGACCATGTGTATACCAGTGCTATGGCAACCGGTAAATTTTTAGGAGATCAGGGTTCCAATGGTACAGCTTATGTTTTAGGTGAAGGAGGTTTACTGACCAGTTTGCACGAAAACGGAATTACCCTGGTAAACACCGACCCTGAGTTTGTTGTATTAGGCGAAGGCAGAAACTTTACACTGGAAATGGTTCAGCGTGCCGTTGACATGATCTTAGCCGGCGCAAAATTCATTACAACTAACAGAGATCCATCACCCAAGAAACCTGGATGGAATAATTTGGGAATAGCAGCCACAACGGCAATGATTGAGGAAGCTACAGGTCGCAAGGCCTTCGTTACCGGAAAACCAAGTCCGGTTATGATGCGCTCCGCGCGCAAATATTTAGGTCTGGAAACAGGAGGTACAACCGTTATTGGTGATACCATGGAGACCGATATTCAGGGAGGTGTACAAATGGGCTATAAAACCATACTGGTATTATCAGGAATTACACAGAAAGAAGATCTGAGCAATTATGCTTTTAAACCGGATATGGTTTGCAGTTCAATTGATAAAATTGAGCTGCCGCTGAGATGGTGGGAAAGTTAAACGGTATCAAGGGCTCAAAAAACATTTTTTTATATCTTCAGATCATGTCTCGAAAGCTTAAATTACCTCTTCCCAAAAACAAAAGTGGTAGATTAGTTTAACCAGAGGATGTAAATCATACTTTACTTTCTACCAAAACAATGAAACCTGCATGAGCTTACCGCTCCCATAACGACATGAATATAAGCTCATGCAAGCTTCATAGCCTTTAAAAAACAATTGTATTCTAATGAAAAAATATTTTCCCCAAATTCGCACACTGCATTTATATATTGGCTTATTCCTAAGTCCACTTATCATCATCTTCAGTATTAGTGTTTTGGTATTAAACCATACAGAGTTCCTTAAGCAAGTCAGCCCAGTAAGAGTGTTACCCAATACACAAACTCATTTAGACAGTATTCCTAATGATACTTCAGATCTTGTAACAGCTAAGCTCATTATTGCAAAATTGGGGATCAAAGGTGAGATAGAGCATATTCAAAGAAATGCAGATCAGATTTCTTTTCCTGTTAGCTTACCCGGACTACGATCAATAGTAAAAGTAGACCGACATACAAATGAAGTTTTAATCACGCGGCAAAACGAAGGCTCATTACGTGCAACAGGCTATCTCCATAAAATGCCCGGACCGCATAATGTGAAAATCAGAGGAAATTCTGAATTAATAAAAAACTGGGCAATTTGGGCAGATACATTTGTATATCTGTTAATATTTCTTTCAGCAAGCGGAATCTTTTTATGGTATTTTCTGAAAGCGGAAAGATCAATGGGAATATATGCCATCATACTTGGAGTAATATCATTTGCCTGCCTTTTATTTTTACTTTTTAAATAAAATCGATGAAATACTTAGTCTTTTTTAAAGGTCTGTCTTACTGGAACCGCCGTCTCCACATCCATATTGGTTTATTTTTACTCTTATTTATCTGGCTTTTTTCTTTTTCAGGCTTGCTCTTAAATCATAGTAGTTGGGATTTTGCTAGTTTTTGGGAACAGAAAAAGGAAACTAAAACAGTTTCCAATATTTCTGTTCCAAAAGGACTTGATTCTTTACAAACAGTAAAAAAGATCATGCTTAACCTTAATATATCGGGAGAGATAAGTAATCTGAAAATGACACCGGATAGTGTTGATTTTCGTGTATCCGTCCCTGGTCACATCAGAAATTTACATGTTGATTTCAATAAAGGTATCTGCATTCAGAATGAATTGAGGTACAATTTCTGGGGCAAAATTAAAACACTCCACACATTCAATGCTGCTAACAGAGAAAATCCTGCTTTAGGAGCAAACTGGTTGGTAAGTAAGATATGGATCTTCTCGATGGATGCGATTGCAACCGGCCTTATCTATCTTTGTATAAGCAGCTGGATAATGTGGTATAATATCCGAAAAAGCTATCGCTGGGGAACAATTGTGTTAATTACAGGTTTTGCTGTGGTTATATACTTTTTGTTCATTTTGGGGATGCTTTAATTAAATACTATCACTTAAATAAGCAGCATGATCACCACTAAATATATCTGCGGGAGGCTGATGATTTTGCACCTGCTTTTTATAGCGAAAACTCCGGACGAATGACATTTTACTTCATTCCCCCCTTTAAGCTATAAACTTTTGCCTTAAAAATTTCTTTCAATAGCTGAACTGCCATTTTACTGCGCTGACCTGTCTGGCAGTAAAAAACAATCGTCATGTCTTCAGGCAATTCATTGATACGATCCTGCAGTTCATACAGGGGAATATTTACTCCTCCTAAATTATGATCTTCAAATTCATAATTTTCGCGAACATCCACCAAATACACTTCTTCAGCTTTGTTATTTTGTAAATGAATCAGTTCTTCGGCTGTAATTTCATCTCCTGTATTATTTATTGTTCCGGCTTGTATTGAATGCCTGTTCTGTTCAGAACCTGAACTGTTAGTGATCTTAAATATATTACTCGTGCCATCCAGTGCATTTATACATAATAATTTGCCGGATAGCACCTCCCCCATTTCGCAAATCACTTTAATAGCCTCGTTAGCCATGTAAGTGCCTATAATTCCGGGCAATACGCCAATCACTCCAATTTCAGCACAATTGGGCACCTCATCAATACCGGGAGGTTCAGGAAAAATACTGCGATAATCGGGTCCCCCATGATAATTAAAGACTGATACCTGGCCTTCAAATTTAAACAGGGAACCAAAAACAAGAGGCAGATTCAGCGCAGCACAGGTATCATTAACCAGATATCGTGTCGGGAAATTATCTGAGCCGTCAATTACCAGATCATAGGTCCTGAATAATTGATCTGCGTTCTGCATGCTTAGCCGAACAGGATAGGCAGAAAACTTAACATGCGGATTTAAAACGCTAAGTTTTTCAACGGCAACCTGTGCCTTGTTTTTCCCAATATCACCTGCTGAATAAAGAATTTGCCGGTGCAGATTAGTTTCATCAACAGTATCATCATCAACTACCCCAATAAAACCAACTCCGGCAGCCACAAGGTATTGCAGAACAGGGCAGCCAAGTCCGCCGGCACCAACCATTAATACCCTTGCGTTTTTTAGTTTTTGCTGACCTGCTATTCCTAATTCCGGAAGAATAATTTGCCTTTTATATCTTTTTAACTCCTGACTATCAAGCATTTTCATGTCTGTTTAAAGGCATCTGTCCCAGTCTTTCCAAACAGGCTCATACCCTTGCGAAGATATGACCTGTGCAATTTCATCAGGGCTGCGCTCATCGGATATCTCAAATTGTTCCAGGGATTGTGGTTCAACGGCATACCCCCCGGGATTTGTTTTTGAACCGGCGCTTATGGAAGTGATACCTAGTTTAATAATGTTATTCCTGAAATCAGGAGATTCACGTGTAGAGATGGATAATTCCAGTTCTTCATTAAACAAACGATACGCACAGATCAGTTGTACAAGCTCGCGATCATTCATTTCAACCTTAGGTTCCAGCCCCCCGCTGAAAGGCCTTAGTCTTGGAAAGGATAAACTCTACTTGCTTTTCCAGTATTTTCTCTCCAGGTAATTTAGGTGCATGGCGGTAAAAAAAGAATCTGTTCTCCAGTCTTCCAGGCCGATCAGCACGCCTAAACCCATTTTATGTATCTCTGCCTGCCCTAACCTGTCGGGCGTTTCCAGTCTGTATTGAAAATTCGATTTTTTCCCTTTAGGATGATGTTTACGGTAATCATCCTGATGATAGGTCTCCTGGTAAACCAGCACGGTGTTTAGGCCATAGGGTGTTAATTGTTGATAGTCTTCCAG
>JBAZCD010000130.1:0-7457 GCA_041671205.1 Pedobacter sp. | reverse complement strand
CATCAGATGAAATTTGCTATGGCGATTGGTATCCTCTTTCTGGCGGGAGGTATAACTAATGTTATTTTGCTCCCTTCACCACTATGGTTTAGTATTCTGGATATAGCAATAGCCTATATACCAATGGCATATTTAGCTGTAAAACTAGCTTTTTCAGAAAAAGTGTCCTAACAATTTACTTCAACAATTGTATCCGATTAATCCATTTAATCTGAATATAACGAAAAACTGATCAGACGAGAATTGTGGGAGACTTATGAAAAATGGCTATATTAACACAGCCATAATTATATCTGATCAATGAAAAAACTATTTTATTTGGGGATCCTTTTTCTGGCCCTGTTCGAGATCGCTAATGTGTATTTCATCATGCCTATGCCCGGTAGTCAGAAAATGGAAAGTCTGGATGGAGCCTATTTCCTCTATTCCTGGCGCTGGCTATTCCGGATTCTATTTATGCTGATGATTCTTGCTGGCATTAAACAAGCATTTTCTGCCTCGAAATGGCTGGTCGCAGGAGCAATTTTAATGGTTTCGGGTATCGCATTTGCCTGCAACTTTATTATGGCTGCTGATAGTATGTTCAAGCAACCCGGTTCTGTAATATTCAAAAATTCAGCACAGAACAAGGTCGAAATGGACCGTCTCATTTTAGGCATTAACCAGAATGGTGAATCGAAGGCTTACCCAATCCAGTTCCTTGGTTATCATCATCAGGTACGGGATAGCATTGGAGGCAAAGCAATTTTGGTGACTTACTGTACAGTCTGCCGCACCGGAAGGGTTTTTGAACCACTTATTGAAGGCAAACCCGAAGAATTCAGACTCGTCGGAATGGATCATTTCAATGCTATGTTTGAAGATAAAAGTACGGGTTCATGGTGGCGGCAGGTTAGCGGGGAGGCAGTTGCAGGTCCACTGAAGGGAAAAACTTTACCAGGGGTTCCCTCCATTCAAACTACTCTTGAAAAGTGGATTGAACTGTACCCAAATACGCTCATCATGCAAGCCGACGAAGAATTTAAGAAAAAATATGAGGGGATGAGCAAATATGAATCAGGCGCTTCAAAAAGCAAATTAACATTACGTGATCGGGCATCGTGGAAAGATAAATCCTGGGTCATCGGATTAGAGAGTGGATCTGAAAGTAAAGCCTACGACTGGAATCACCTGCAAAAGGAAGGGATCATTTATGATGAACTGGGTGGGAAACCGGTAGCAATCATATTGTCCGGAGACAAAAAAAGTTTTGTTGCTCTTGAACGACTGAATAAGGAACAGCTGTTTAGTTTGAGTAATGATACCCTGACTTCTGCCGATAACCGCTATAATTTCATCGGTATATCACTGGATTCGACCAAATCAAATCTTAAAAGACTGAATGCCTACCAGGAATACTGGCATAGCTGGCAAATATTTCATCCCTTAACAAAAAAATAATTTAATTTGATTCCCGATTGTTTTTGAACAATTTAGTATCTGTCAAAATCAGAGATCTTTTATGGTTTCAATCCACATGATATAAATCTATGAAAAGAAGAAATTTTATCCTTCAGACAAGTACCGTACTTGCAGGTTCAGCCATTTTACCTGCTAATGCCGAGAAATTACTAAATCCGGCAAAAAAGAAGCGAATCGCTATTGTTGGTCTTGGGGTTAGGGCGACAGGCATGTGGAGTAAATCTGTACTTGAAAAATATGGAAATGAAGTTGAATTCGTTGGACTTTGTGACATCAATGAAGGTCGCTTAAGACTAATGAAATCAGGCATGGGAGTTTCTTGTCCAACCTTTACTGATTTCGATCAAATGATGCGTGAAACCAAACCGGATATTCTGATGGTCACTACTGTAGATAGCACACATCATGAATTCATCATCAAGGGAATGGAAATGGGTGCAGATATTATCACTGAAAAACCCCTGACAACCGATGAAACTAAATGCCAGGCAATCCTGGAAGCCGAAAAACGGACCGGTAAAAGTGTCCGGGTAACCTTCAATTACAGGTATTCACCGCACCGTACAAAGATCTATGAATTGTTGCGATCCGGTGCTGTAGGCAAGATCACATCTGTTGATTTTCACTGGTATCTTGACACCAGTCACGGAGCTGATTATTTCAGAAGATGGCATCGCCTGAGATCTAAAAGCGGTTCATTGCTGGTTCATAAAGCATCTCACCATTTTGATCTGCTGAACTGGTGGATCGACTCAGATCCTGATGAGGTTTTCGCCTACGGATCCCTTGACTTTTACGGAAAGAATAATTCATTCAGACATACAAATTGCCGCACCTGCCCGTATACCAAACAATGCGATTTCTATTGGGATATTACTAAAAACCCGGGCTTAATGAAACTTTATGTTGAAAATGAGAAATACGATGGCTATTTACGGGATGGTTGTGTATTTAAGGAAGACATAGACATCTTTGACAAAATGGCCGTGCAGATCAAATATGCAAACAAAGTACAGGTCAGTTATTCTTTAACAGCCTATTCCCCTTACGAAGGCTATCGCATATCCTTTAACGGTACAAAAGGTAAACTGGATGCATGGATAAAGGAAAAACAACCATGGGAGGAGGAAGGATTCGACGAGATCCAGGTGACCAGTAATTTCGGTAAGCGTGAGATCCATAAGATTTCGAATAAAGAAGGTGGGCATGGGGGTGGAGATGAGCGAATGAAACAGCATATCTTTTTACCAAACCAGCAGGATCCAAACCGCCAGGCAGCCCGATTAAGAGATGGGGCATTAGCAATTCTTATAGGCATTGCTGCCAGAAACAGCATTGACACCGGTAAACCTGTAAAAATCGCTGATCTGACTTCCATAAAGCCTCAGGCAAAGAAGATATAGACTCTGGGCTGAATTGTGGTGTCAACCAAAAAATCCATTATTTTGATTGCTGTTCATAAAGTCTGTTAACAGACCATGAACAGCAATCAATTAAAACAGTAAGATGTACATTCCAAAATTAAATTTAGCAACAGACCAGGCCGAAATTGTTTCCTTTATGAAGCAATTCAGTTTTGCCTGCATCATCACCGCTAAAGACAGTCTGCCTATTGCAACTCACCTTCCATTTCTTATTAGTGAAAAAGATGGTAAAATTATTTTAACCTCACATTTTGCAAAAGCAAACGATCATTGGGCCGATATTGAGAACAACAAGATTCTGGTAATTTTCAGTGAACCACATGCCTATATTTCGCCAGAAAACTACGATACAGCGCTTAATGTACCTACATGGAATTACATATCAATCCATACCTACGGACAGGGGAAACTAATCACAGAAACCGATAAAACATTTGAGGTACTGGAAGCCACAATTGACCATTATGAAAGTTCTTACAGGCGGCAGTGGGAAGGTTTACCTGAAGAGTATAAATTGAAAATGTCAAAAGGAATTGTTGCATTTGAAATTATTGTCACCGATGTGCAGGCAAAGAAAAAGTTAAGTCAGAACCGTACTGAAACTGAAAAACTAAAGATCATCGATTCCTTATCGAAAAGCACTGATTCAAATGAACAGCATATTGCAGGTTTCATGAAGAAAGATCTGAGGCAAAATACCTAAACAAATTCCTCACAGTGTTTGTTACAAAGAGCAAAGACAGTTTTTCGTATGTTTGAAACAGGCAATTTCAAACCTGGTTTTTTTAGCCGCCAGTGAATCGGAAAAATAAATGATCCGTTTAATCAGAACAGACTCAGGCAACGATGATTTTATCGAACTGGTAAAATATCTTGATGCAGACCTTGCTGAAAGAGATGGTGAAGACCATGTATTTTATTCCCAGTTTAACAAAGTCGATAAAATAAGACATGTAGTGATTGCCTTTCAAAACAGCATTCCGATAGCCTGCGGTGCGATTAAGCAATATAGTCCGGACACAATGGAGGTTAAACGAATGTACACTTCACCCGAAGACCGTGGAAAAGGAATTGCCACCCTGGTTTTAACTGAACTGGAAAAATGGACTGTTGAGATGGCTTTTGCAACATGTATTTTGGAAACCGGTAAAAGACAGGCCGAAGCCATCGGACTTTATAAAAAGAACGGGTACAATATGATTCCAAACTACGGGCAGTATGCCGGCATTGAGAATAGCGTTTGCTTTGCGAAAGAACTGAAATAAACAAAATATACAATATACTTTAATATGAAGCTGAAATTCATTGCTCAGGTACTCAGAAAACCTGTTTTTTATATTTGTTCATCCATTCTGATGATCAGTGTTCTGAGCCTTACTTTAATGAGAGACCCCGGAGGTTTACCGCCTTCTGACCCGGATAATGGTGGTCTTACATTCCCTGATGGTTTTGAGGCTGTAGTTGTTGCAGACAGCATTGGTCCGGCACGTCATCTTGCTGTGAATGCCAATGGCGATATCTACGTCAAACTCAGATTTTCGGCAAAAGGCGGTAATGTGGCTCTGAGAGATACAGATAACGACGGGAAAGCTGATATCATTCAGCATTTTGGCAATTATAAGGATGTAGGCAGCCTAGCAAACGGCATGCGAATTCATAAGGGATATCTCTATTACAGTTCTTCCCTGGCCATTTACAGAAACAAACTGACTCCGGGTAAACTGATACCTGAAAGTGAGATGGAAACCGTATTGACGGATGACCACGAACATGGTGCTCACTGGCATATCACCAAACCGGTATCATTTGATGATAAAGGATATATGTATGTTCCATTTGGCACACCATCAAATAACTGCATGGATATGGCGAATACGCCCGGAGGGAAACCGGGTCAACCGGGAATATATCCCTGCCCTGAACTTGAACAGCATGCCGGAATCTGGCGTTTTGATGCGAATAGGACCGGACTGACACAAAAAGACGGAAACTTATTCGCTACCGGGCTGCGCAGTATTGTGGCAATGGACTGGAATAAAGCAGATAAGAGCCTGTACGTTGTGCAGCATGGCAGGGATAATCTGCACCGTCTTTTCCCCGAGCTGTATACTCCATGGCAGAGTGCGGTATTGCCTGCCGAAGAATTCCTCAAAATCAAGGAAGGTGATGATGCAGGATGGCCATACTACTACTATGATCAGATCCAAAAGAAGAAATTAATGACGCCAGAATATGGAGGCGACGGAAAGAAAGAAGGAAAAGGCAGGGAACTGGCACAACCGTTGATCGGTTTCCCGGGTCACTGGGCTCCAAACGACTTGTTTTTCTATCAGGGAAATCAATTTCCTGCCCGTTACAGGAACGGAGCTTTCATTGCCTTTCATGGCTCGACTAACAGAGCTCCATACCCTCAGTCGGGTTATTTTGTGGCCTTTGTACCATTTAAAAACGGAGCTCCCGCCGGCGACTGGGAAGTATTTGCTGATGGTTTTGCCGGTGTAGATCCAATCGTAAACGTGAAAGACGCGGTTCTTCGCCCGATGGGAATTGCGATGGGTCCCGATGGATCATTATACATCAGTGAAACTGAAAAAGGGAGGATCTGGAGAGTCATGTTCAAGGGAAACAAGGCGGGCTTTGGCCCTGCTCAGCTCGCTGGAATGGAAAAGCATAAGCTCCTCTCCCATAGCCGTACACCTGATGTGGAGAAAGACAATCTTGAAAAAGGAAAGATCAAGCCAGAGGCTATGCTCTACAACACTTATTGTGCAGCCTGCCATCAGAATGACGGTAAAGGAGATGGCAACCGCTTCCCTCCTCTTGGCGGTGCTGACTGGGTAACCGGAGATAAAACCAGATTACTGAATATTATTCTGAAAGGGCTAAACGGGGAGATCGTGGTGAATGGTAAACCGTATAACGGATTGATGCCAGCACATAATTTCTTAAAAGATGAAGAAGTTGCGAATATACTGACCTATATCCGGACAAATTTCGGAAATAATGCCGGCGCCGTTACTGTTCAGGAAGTAAGCACATTCAGGAGTTCACAAAAAAATTAAAGAGAGAATAAATTATTTTAATACCCTGACAGCATGTAACATGAATACTACCTATATTAGACTTAAATGTTTTTCTAAGTCCTTAATTTAGGTTGTTCCTTTAACAGGAACTTTTTATACTCAAATAAATCTCAATAAACTTAAACTAAATAATTAAATGAAACGTAGAGACGTTATTAAAGGTCTGACAATGCTGCCATTAGCCGGCGGAATTGTTGGAAGTGCTCAGGCTGCCATGGCTATACCGGGCAATGCCGCAAGTGCAGGCATGCCTGGAATACTGAGTGGAGAGAATGGTGCAGCAGGGCCGCTGAAATTCGGACCTGAAGTATATCAGTCATTAGGTGTAGAGCCGGTAATTAATTGCCGCGGTACTTTCACCATTATTGGTGCATCTACTTTAGTTCCTGAAGCTAAAGAAGCGATGTACAATGCACAATCAAACTATGTTCAGCTTGATGAACTGGCGATGGGTGTCGGAAAAAGGCTTGCCGAATTATCGGGTGCTGAATGGGGAGTTGTTTCTTCAGGCTGCGCCGGTGGAATTAAGATCGTAACTATAGCCAGTGTAACTGGTGGAAACCCAGAAAAACTGGTTCGCTTACCTGATATAACGGGTATGGATAAAGATGAAGTAATTATCCCGCGCAGATCCCGGAATGTGTATGATCATGCTGTAAGGAATGCAGGTGTAAAAGTGATCACTGTAGATACTCAGGAAGAACTTGAGGCTGCGATGAATTCCCGTACGGCTATGATCTATATGATGCCAACCAAACCGGGAGATACCGGACCACTTTCTGTACAGGCGATCTCAAAAGCAGCCAAGGCAAAAGGGATTCCGGTACTTGTTGATGCCGCAGCGGAAGCGCTGACCTTAAATCCAAACGTTCACCTGGCTGATGGTGCAACTGTAGTTGCATATAGTGGAGGAAAGGCCATTCGTGGCCCTCAGAGTGCCGGTTTACTATTAGGCGATAAGAAACTTCTTATGGCAGCATGGCAATCTGGTGCTCCGCATCATGGTCCTGGTCGTGATAATAAAGTTGGTAAAGAAGAGCAGATCGGTATGCTTGCTGCCGTTGAAGCATGGACCAAACGAAATCATGCACAGGAAGAAATTACCTGGACAGGTTATCTGGAAACCATTTCAAAACGCGTTTCAGCGATCAGCGGCGTAACCACAAGTATCCGTCAGCCTGTTGGTCTGGATAACCGTACACCCAATCTGACCATTTCCTGGGATCCTGCTAAATTCAATGCAAGCGGACAAGATATGGCCACTTATCTTTCAACTACCAAGCCCCGTATCGCACTAAGTGCAGGAGTTGGTGGCCGTGGCGCAGCAGCCAACTCAAACCTAACCTCTATTAGCATAGCCGCATGGATGATGCAACCTGGTGATGATAAGATCGTAGCCGATCGCATCTTCAATGCGCTAAACATGAAACGTCCTGCAACACCTGAAATGAAAGCTCCTGCAGCAAATATTCAGGGACGCTGGGATGTG
>JBAZCD010000129.1:0-7526 GCA_041671205.1 Pedobacter sp. | reverse complement strand
CCGGAGTTTATTATGCACGCTTACAGAACAACTCCATTCAGCAAATCAGAACAATGCTTCTGGTCAGGTAAGACAACATTCCTTGGCTATACCATCCCTGCCATTTATCGGGTATTCATCCGGGTAAAACTCTTTAAAATTTTATAAATTGCATTAATTTACATTATACCAAAAACATCCCCAAAATAACATTACCTGTATTTTAACATTATATCTGATGGATACCCCCCCCGTTAATTTTTTTCCTGCGAAGCTCCCTCTGAAAAAAGGAGTTTTTCAGAGTTCAGTTTTAGGGAGGTCTCTGCTCTTCAGCATATTTATTTTACTTTTTGCCGGCAGTGCTTCAGCACAGGTTTCACCTGATTCAGATGAGCTCTTCCAGAAAGCAAGAAAATTTGCCTTTGACGATAAAAATTATACCGGGGCAATCTCTCTGACAAAGCAGGCACTGAAACAAAGTCCGGATTATGCCGATATTCGCATATTTCTGGGCAGATTATACACCTGGGTCAATAAGCCGGATAGTGCAAGGGCAGAATTTGAGAAAGTACTTGAGAAAAATAAAGGCTATGAAGACCTGTATCTGGCCTACAGCTCTCTGGAATACTGGAACAACAATCCTGAAAAAGCCCTGAGCATCGTTTCTGAAGGAATAAAACACAATGAAAATTCAGAAGGGCTGCTTTTACTGGCTGCAAAAATATTTAACGCCCTACACAAGTATGAAGATGCCAGTATTACACTCAGAAAACTTTTAAAACTGAACCCAAATCTTACCGAAGCCCGTGCACTCACCGGCTCTATTGGAACTATAGGATCAAAAAACAAAATTGGTCTCAGTTACGATTATGTTTATTTCGATAAGCAATTCAGCGATCCCTGGCATTTAGGAAGTATAGACTACAGCAGGCAAACGGGAATTGGGCCATTAACGGCAAGAGTGAATATCGCCAGCCGCTTTAAAACGAATGGAACCCAGTTCGAGCTGGATTTTTATCCACGAATATCAAAAGTATTCTATGCTTATATGAGCGGAGGATATTCTGATGATACGGGTGTTTTTCCGGAATACCGTGCCGGATTCTCTTTGTATGCAAACCTGCCTTCTGCATTTGAGGCTGAGGCCGGCTTCAGAATGCTGGGTTTCGGCGATCAGACCTGGATATACACAGCCTCTCTGGGTAAATACTACAAAAGTTTCTGGTTTAACTTCAGGACTTTCCTGACCCCATCAAACGATGCGATCTCACAGTCGGCAGCATTCATCACGCGCTATTATTTTGGCGGAGCTGATGATTACCTGAGTTTTGGAATCGGCACTGGTCTATCACCTGATAATCCAAGAAATAATCTTCTATATAATAGTGGGAATACTTATAAACTGAAATCAAATAACATTTCCTTAGGATATCGGACAAGTATTAAAACAACAAATATTATTTTCTTTAAAGCATCCCTGGAAAATCAGGAATATATTCAAAATACCAAAGGGAATCAGGTAGAATTGGGGCTCGGATACATAAAACGTTTTTAACATGATGAGGAAACTCCTGTACCACTTTTATTACTTTTCCGGTGACTTCTGTGATAATCCGATCTCGATTAACTCATCCTATTTAAAGGAATCAGCTATTTAAAATAGATACTTTATGATGACAGGAATCCTACGGAACGACATAGTTTCTTCTAGAATTATTACCGGCCTCTCATAACCAATATTCTTAAAGAGTATTCGGCGAGTAAAATAAGTCTATTTTGTCATAGTACAGTTTTTAGACAACCCCCTCAGGGATAATCTTTCCACTGTTCATCATTACCCTGTTTCTTTTCCTGAAAAGATTAAATTCATTTAACAATTGATCTTTTCTTCCGTTATCAGCTATTTTTTTTTGCAGCTGACAATCCAGCCCTCGTCATTTCACCCCATGATGATTTTTTTCTCAAAAAATCAATATTCCCCTGAATTGCCGACCAAACTCCAAAGGGGTGCAGAATAATGGGCTCCAAAATCGCCGTCAGTAATAACCGGGTCATATCCCCGGGTTCCTTGTATTGATTATAGGTACGTACCTCCATCAGTATTGCAAACACCGAATACAATAAACCAAAGGAATAGATCATTAACAAAAGAGAAAAGAAGTTCGTAAAATCCACCAGTCCTAATATGGCAGATAAGATGAAATAAATTATTCCTATGAACTCAATTATCGGAGCCAGAAATTCAAAGAAGAACCAATATGGATAGCTTAGCATCCCCATTAAATGGTATTTAGGATTAAAAAACATCACTTTATGCAGCTTTAAAGTTTCTATGGTCCCGCGGGTCCAGCGATTTCTTTGCCTTCCCAATATTTTAAAGCTCGAAGGTGCTTCTGTCCAGCAGAGCGGATCAGGAATAAAGCTTACCGTGTACGGAATTTTCATTTCTTCCATATACCTGCGCATTCTGACAACCAGCTCCATATCCTCGCCAACTGTATTATGATTATACCCACCGCATTTAATGGCTATTTCCTTATCAAAAGCACCAAATGCACCTGAGATCAGCATCAGTCCGCCCAAACGGCTCCATGCCATGCGGCCAAGCAAAAAAGCTCTGATATATTCCAGGGTTTGCATACGCGGTAACAGCTGATGAGGAAGATGGATCTTAACCAGACGGCCATTTGCAATCTCACAACCATTGGCTATTCTTACCACCCCTCCTGTTGCAATTACTCTTCTGTTCGATGATTCCAGAAATGGTTTCACCAGTTTTAAGATCGCATCCTGCTCCAGAATACAGTCCACATCAATGCAGACTATATAATCATTCTTCGAAACATTTATACCCACATTGAGTGCGTCAGCTTTGCCACCGTTCTCCTTATCCACAACAACCAGCTTTGAATATATTTGATTTCGGCTTTTATATACTCCACGTATAGGTTTTGCAGCAATTTGTTCATCAACAAAATGCGCTGATCTATAGAGCTCATAAGCCTCGATCAGCTTTTGTAAAGAATCATCCTTACTGCCATCATTAATGATAATCACCTCCAGGTTACTGTAATAAACAGAGAGCAGAGACCTGACATTTTCTATGATATTTGCACCTTCATTATAGGCAGGAGCGAGAATACTGATATGAGGTGCATCGGTGGCGTTAGCCAGCAAACGATAGTTCGTAAAGCTATTTTTATTCAGGTATTTTCTCAGTTCTCCGATAGAAAATAATCCTATAAAAATGTAGCCGCAGATCAGAAATAATGAAAAAGAGAACAAGAAAGTTGAAAATACCGTATAAATTAAATCTTGCCAGTTCATGCTACCTCCTCTATTATTTGTGCTAAAATCTGACGGAGAGGATATTCTTTTGCACCGGGATGGCTTTGAATAGCTTCAAGTCCGGCTGGCCCCAGAGAAGCCAGTGATTTTGCTGCAGCAATTTTTATAGCATTAACCTGATCATCAAGCAGCCCCCTTAAAAAAGGAATTTCAGTATCCATACTAACTGATTCGAGCGCATGCAAAATAGCCAGCTGATTATTAGCCGTCTCAAATGTATAAATATCAATTAATTCAGAAGGCGTTTGCTCAGTGGGAAGATCTTTCAAAACCAGTATCGCCTGCCTTCTGACTTTCGGATTTTCATGTTTAAGGCATTCCAGAACCTGATCATATAACTCAAACCGGTGATAATTCTTCACAAGCTTGAGTGCAAATAAGACGATCGTATCATTCCCTGATTCCAACCAGACCTCAATGCCCGTAAAATGCTCTGTTGGCAAACTGGCAAGTTGATCCAGCAATTTTATTTGCTGCCATTCGGTGATCGGATAGCTTGCTTTATCCAGGAAACGAAGTCCTTCAAAGCCATAAAATTTCAGAATGGCATTCTGAGCTTCTACACGAATCAAAGCTCTCTTATGATCTATAAAATCAAACAATTTCTCTTTATATTCATCCAATTCCATGATTCCGACCTGCTGGATTGCTAATGCTTTTTTATACCAGGATGAACTATTAAGCATCCTTAAAACATTTTTATCCAGTTCCAGTTGCCTGAATAAACGGGTCAAATTATCAGATGCACTACCCGACATATTCAGCTTGGCAACAATTAATTTTTGAGTAAGGGTTTCAATGAAATGCCTATTGGATAAATATTTGGCCATCCGTGGCGGTATTTTGATCTTTACTTCCTGAATAATATCCAATAATTCGGCATCACGATCTGTCTCCCGCTCCGCATCTTCATAAAAAATGACTTTATAGATCACTACGTCAGAAACAGAATTCCAGCGGTCCAATCGTCGCTTCCTGATCCTTAATATACCCTGATATACAAGGATATAAATAAATAAAATAACGATAAAACAAGCGAATATGATTGTTCCAATTAAAGGAAGGGATAATCCTGTCAGAAAATTGTATTGAATATTTAAATCGGAGAACCTCAACTTAAATGTATTAGATCCTAACCTTTTATACTGTCGGCAAAGCGCCGGATACGAACCGATAATTCATTCGGGCTGAAAGGTTTGGTAATATAGTCATCAGCACCTAAACGGAAGGCTTCCAGAATGACACTTTCCTGCCCCATGCCCGACAAGATGATAACTTTTATTTTATTAAGGTATTTTTGTTTCACCGAACCGACGATTTCCAGTCCAGTGGAATAAGGCATCATGATGTCTGTTATAACCAGATCGGGAAGTTGTTCATCGATTAAATCTAAAGCTACTTTTCCGTCGCGCGCTAAAAAAATTTCATGCCCATCACGCTTCAATCGAAATTCAAGTGTTTTCAACATTAGTTCATCGTCTTCGGCTATCAGGATTTTCATTCCGGGCAAATCTATTCAAGGGTAGATTGAAGTATCTATTAAGATAACAAAACTAAATTCAAAAATACGTTTATTTAAAGATTATAATTCGTTAAAAAACTGCTTCAGATATGAAAATATCAAAAAATTAAATATTCAATACTGATCTGAGTATATTTACTCATTGTAACCATTATTGATGACAAATCCTTTACCTCTTAATGAATCAGAAAGAATTGAAAGTCTTTCTAACCTGAATATTGATTACAGTGCCATTGAGCACGAGTTTAAACATCTGATGAAGCTGGTTTCAAGAATAACAGACATGGATGTTACACTATTGAATCTGGTAGATAATCATACTCAGTGGACAATTGCACAGCATGGTATTCAACTGTCATCTATGCCCAGAGAAGATTGTGTCTGTCAATATACGATCGCCGGACATGACTGTTTTGAGGTATCAGATCTTGCTTCAGATCCGAGATTTGAAAATATCCCCTATGTTAAAGGTGACCCAAGTCTCAGGTATTATTTTGGTATCCCTTTAGAATTAAGCAATAAAGTAAACATTGGTTCTCTCTGTGTAATGGACAGGGAAAAGAAAACTATTGACGGGGATAAAATTGAGCTCCTAAAGATCATAGCCAAAGAGATTATCTGCAAATTAAAAGATTTTCAAAAGATCAATGAACTGCAGCAGGAAGTGGCTAATGCCGTTAAAATGCAACGTAAAATTGCTCACGACATCCGGAATCCTCTTGCCGGAATTATCGGAATTTCTGATATCCTGATCGAGCCTGATGAACAGCATGATCCTGAAGAAGTATCTCACTGCCTGCAATTAATCAATAACAGCAGTAAATCAATTCTTGAAATCACAGACAATATTGTAATAGACTTGTTTGAAAAGGGCAATGAATCCCATAGTTTCAATCTTGATACATTGAGCGCGCGTTTAAAGCAATTGTATCTGCCTCTTGCAGAAAATAAAAACATTAGCCTTGAATTCGTTATTGATAAAAGCAAAGTACATATTCCCTTTTCTAAGAACAAAATACTTCAGATTGTAGGAAGCCCTGTTTCCAGTGCGATTAAATTAAGTAAAGAAGGAGCTACAATCAATGTTTATCTCGACCTGTCTGTTCATTCAGATCGGAATATACTTCAGGTACATATCAAAAGTAATGGTCCCATCACTACTGAGATCAGTCCCGAAAATGCTGTATTAAATTCCACAAAGGAGTTTGTAGAAAATCTGGAAGGGATTTTTGACTTTCATTGCAATGAAAAAGATGGACTTTCTTATAAAATAAGTTTGCCTCAATTATACTGAACCCGATATTATTCGATAATAATTTCATCTGTCAGTAACCAGGAATTCCGGTCTTTCCTTTTTCTCCAAAGGGGTAATTCAGTTTGATTCAATGCAGAAATTTTTACATAGCGTGTCTTTGCCGGACTAAATTCCAGTTTAAATTTTTTAATTGAAATGAGAGCCTCTTCCAAAGGTCCGGGAACAGATAAAATTGCTGCCTCCCTAAAATTCTTCCCATCATCCGAAAATTCTAAGCGGATCTCTTTAGGCAGGAACATGTAATGCCTGTGGTTTTCCAGAAATGACAATTCAACTTTATTAATCCTGGTTTGCGACTCCAGGTCAATCAGAACTTTCATATCATTTGCATTCCATCCAAGCCAGTTATATTGAAAATCCTGAGTGCCTGAGATACCATCCACCAAGGTCCTTGCCCCTTTGTTAACGAACTCCGGATTGTTTTCAGTCAATAATTTCACGGACTTATTTAACGCTTTGTGGATCACCGGACCGGCAGCAAAAATAACTTCCCATTCAGCAAGATATTCCTCAGGTTTTAAGCCCGATTCATTCAATTGCCCGATCTGCAGTTCATTGAGCGACTTAATAAAATAGTGAACCTTGTTTCTGATTTCTTCACGTACTACCCAATTCTTACCCGGTTTCGTAAAGACCCCGTTTTGTTCAATTCCAAAGAATCTGGCCTGCTGCAATGCTGCAAAATGTAAAGGCAAAGCAACCATCTGAACACGCTTTCTTAACACTTCATCATTATTTACCGCAGTCTCTGCTTTATCCAGGATTGCCAGGTATTCGGAAAGCAGTTTAGGGCTCAAATAGCTCTGATATGGTATAATCGGATTATCATAAATGTCCATGCGCTTCCATGAGGAGGACTGCACACCTTGATGAATCCGATCAATGTATTCTGTCACGAAATCACTGGCCTCACCATAGTAATTAATCAGAAAATCTGTTTTGAGTTCATCGGTATTTGCATTCCTGTCCCAAAGCAGTTTTGATAAAATATAGCTCCTCAGCTCTGCCAGTTCGCCCGGAATCTCAACACTCCCCTGTATAAAAAATCCTTCCGGTTGTTTTTTTGAGAAATAGATAAAATTGGGTTTCAGCGTATGGAGGTTTGGAAAGGGACTGATATAATTCGTAAACTGCACCACGTAATCCCATACAATGATATTCGAGGTGAGTTTCTCCCAGGCATCATAATCTTTTATGAAATCCTGCGATCTGGGATCGGTATCAACCGGTTTACTGCGGTTAATACCGATCGATGAAAACATAATATTTACATTCTCCAGAGGCTTTAAACCCACGGGTGGCTTTCTTGTATACGTATAAGCCAAAGTAGAAATAATTTTATCCGGAAACCTGGCAGCCACC
>JBAZCD010000128.1:0-7549 GCA_041671205.1 Pedobacter sp. | reverse complement strand
GTCTCCTTCATATCTAAAGGCAGATCATGGTTCACAATGAGTCCCGTCTTCTGTATGATGTTCTTTCTTAGACCCGACCGGTATTTTTCCCAGTCCTTTACGTTATCTGGCAATTGATGAGTTCCAAATCTTAAAATCGCCTCGTTTCTAAGCCTGCTCTCAAGCAGATCAGCATGATTTTTGGTCAAAACAGAGGGAAGGCTGTCTGTAATGAAAGCGGTTCCTTTAATATCAATTTGATTTTTAAATATGTAAACAGGTGAAGAATAAATATGTATAAGTGAGAACAGAGCACAAAATAATACAACTCGTTTCATAACAAATATTTAGGTGAATTTTGACACATAGAGTTAGATTCTGTAGTATTTATACACAAATGATATTAAGAAATTTAAACCCTCGTGCTGATATTAGATTCAGACATAGACTTCTGGAGAAATTTACACAGAATTTCACCTGCTTTCCATAAAATCAGATGAATAAAAGAGCGATAACGGTACCGATAACGTTATCGCTCTTTTGTTCGATTTTTAAAAGAAGCCTGGTATTATTATTACTTTTAAATCTTATTTTGAATGATATTTGATTAACAGATTTATGATAATAAATTGAAATTGGATTACCTTGTACAATCAAATTGCCTGATAAAAATGTCTGAGGTTTTATTAAAAAACAGAAGTAGATCATCATAATTATTAAAAAATCATGTCAAAAAAATTATTATTTACAGTAACTCTGCTCTTTTGTATGTTCACATCATGGTCTGCTTTCAGCAAAGATCCTGAAGGATATTACTACCAGATTAAAATTTATCATTTTAAAGGTAAAGCTCAGGAAGAGCGGATCGATAGCTTTTTACAGCACGCTTATTTACCTGCAATGCACCGGGCCGGGATTAAGGAATTGGGTGTGTTCAAACCAATAAATCAGGATATAAACGATCAGTTAATTTATGTTTTTATTCCATTCAGAAAGCTGCAACACTTTGAAAATACAAGAAAAGTGCTGGAAAATGATAAACAATATCAGCAGGATGGGAAAGATTATTTAAATGCCCAGTATAATGATCCGCCTTATAGCCGTATTGAATCGATGCTGTTAAGTGCTTTTAGCGGCATGCCTAAACCTGCTGTTCCAAATCTAAATGCGCCGAAAAGTGAACGCTTTTATGAGCTTCGCAGTTATGAGAGTGCAACTGAGAATTATTCATTAAACAAAATAAAGATGTTCAATGTAGCTGAGGTAAGCATTTTTCAGAAACTAAATTTCAATGCTGTTTTCTATGGCCAGGTAATTTCGGGCAGTAAGATGCCAAATCTTATGTATATGACTACATTTAACAATAAGGCTGACCGCGATAAGCATTGGGCCGCATTCACACCTGAATACAGTAAAATAAAGTCTTTGCCTGAATATCAGAATAATGTGTCTAAGAACGTACAGGTTTACTTATATCCCACAGACTACTCTGATTATTGATCTTTGTATTTGAGTATAGAGAGAGGCAATCTCAGTATTAAGAAGAGTGTTCGACCTCCTATACATATTTAAGCGCAGCCGCGTACTTTAGTTATTCATGATCTCTGTTTATTATTGGTGTTCATGGTCTCTCCAGTATTCGGCTGCATAGTTTCCATGCCACAGGATCCTTACAAGTCATCACAATTTAGCTTTTTCCATCTTAGGTGTTAGAAAATGTATGATAATCCAGGCCAGAAGAAAAGAACTTCCGCAAATCAGAAAAATAATGTTGTAGCCCGCTATAATGTTGCCGGAATTTTTATAATGATCAAGAATAAAGCCAATAAACATCGGGAAAAGCACACTGCCTATTGCACCGACCATCCCTCCCAATCCAACCACAGAGCTGATTGCTTTCTTCGGGAACATATCCGGAACTATAGCAAAGATATTAGCACTCCATGCCTGATTAGCTGCCACAGAAAGACTTATTAATGCTACAACAAGCCACATATCAGTAGTATATCTGGTTGCGACAATAGGAATTACACAAAATGCAGCAACCAGCAATGCTGTTTTTCTGGCTTTATATACCGGCCATCCTTTTTTGATCAACCAGGACGAAAGATAACCTCCTCCAATACTTCCAACCATAGTGCCGGCATAAACAAAAACCAGTGGTAAACTGGGTTCCTTCAAATTAAGATTAAAATACGTGGTGAAATAAGAGGGGAGACAGAACAAAAAGAAAAACCATATTGGGTCTGTAAAAAATTTACCGGCAATAAACGCCCAGGTTTGTTTCAACCTCAGTAACTGAGCCCAGCTTACATTGCCGGTATATTCTTCTGTGGTTTCCTCTGCATCACTATGTATATAATCAAGTTCACTCTTGCTTAAACGTTTTTGATTTGCCGGGGTAAAATAAAAAATACGCCATGCAATTAACCAAACGAAACCTAATGAGCCCGTAATCAGAAAAGCAGCCTGCCAACCATAAACAGCCAGCAACCATGGAACCAGAATAGGGCCTACACAAGCCCCTATATTAGAGCCCGAATCTAATATCCCAATTGCCAGAGCCCGTTCTTTTTTAGGAAACCATTCTGCAACAGTTTTCACTCCTGCCGGATAATTTCCAGATTCGCCTAAACCAAGCAAGGCCCTGACTGCTCCAAAACCAAAAGTGCTTCTGACAAAAGCATGAAGCATAGCAGAAATACTCCACACAGTTACTGAGATTGTATATCCAAGTTTTGTTCCTATTCTGTCAATTACTTTTCCGTACAATAATTGTCCCAGGGCATAACAGGCCGTAAATGCCATAACGATCCTGCTATAATCGGTCTCAGTCCAGTTAAAAACTACTTCCAGCTCAGGTTTCAGCAGGCCAAAAATTTGCCGGTCAATATAATTTATTGTGGTGGCAGCGAACAAAAGAAACGCAATGAACCAGCGGTAATTTCCAACTTTCATTCCGGACCTTTCATATTGAGTCTTTACAGACATATCCTTATTCATTCCAATATTGTTTAAATTGTTACTTTCTGTTCTTACAGCAAGTTTTCCTATAATTTCTTAAGTCCGGGAAACCATTTTTCCGCATTCTTGCGATATATTTTATCTACTACTTCCCGAGGCAATTTCAGGCCTCTAAATTCTCCCCCGACTTTCGGGACACGCATCTTTTCATCTGTAGTAAAAAACTTCCAGTGACGCATCCAAACTTCATGAGAATGTTTTTTGATCCCCTCCGCATCTGTAATTCCATTATTTACAATATCCATAGCACCTCTTCTAAGATCAGTTCCATAAATGAGCCTGTCCTGGTATTTTATGAAAAAGTCATGTACTTTTTGTCGTTCTGTTAGTGTCTGATATTGAAGATGAGAAATACGTTCTGCCATATCTACTGCCATATTGGGATATTTATCAAGACGTTTTGCGAGTTCATCCACACTCCATTCCAGACTTCCAAGGTGAGCACCTATAAATTTCAGATCCGGATGTTTAGCAAGCATATGATCCCTTGCCTTGATATAATCTTCATATGACGGACGTTCAGGATGTAAATACATGTGCTCCTCAGGATGGGCGCGGGCATAATCCCTGTTTCCATTTACAGTCATTTTTTCTAAAGGCAGCCAGGAGTTTCTGTGCTCTCCCAGGTGACCGATTAAAGGAATCTGGTTTTTAGCCATGTAATCGAGTATAGGGTCAAAGCGCGGATTATCAATCATAACCAGTTTGCCGTTTTTATCCTTCAGGAAAAACCCGATATTCTTCCATACCTTAACGGCAATAGCTCCATTGGATACTGAATTTTTTATGTATGAAATAGCCTCTTCCTGCCAATCATCATTATTAAAGTTTTCAAGGGAAAAGGTGGTGCCCCAGGCAACGCGGTCAGGAAAAGCTTTTATCATCCTGATTGAAAATTCCTGCTGCTCTTCAATTGGTTTACCATTATCCTTATATACATTCAAATTCAGGACACGAAAATTATCATCTTCTGCCTGCTTTATAAAGATCGTATCCGCATCAGACTGGATATGAAAATGGGCATCGATTTTATCAAGAGATTTAAAATCCTCGAGAGTATAATAAGATGAACCTGATTTTTCATTTCCTGATTTTAAATTACTGACTTGTGTACACTGCTGTAAAAAACCGGCAAGAAGAATCAGGAACAGGAGTTTATATCTTCTAAAACATTTCATTATGTTATCTATTAAATTCAGGGTTGGTTTTTATTTTATGATTGAGATTGCATTAACCGCTTATTTCCAAACCACGTCATCATTATTTCTGATACCATTGACAGGAAAAGGATGCTTGTCATCAAAGGGATAAAGCACTTTTTGATCCTCTATCACAATCATTTTTTCATTAAGGGTTCCATCCGCGTTCAGGGCTTTACTAAGATCGAGCCCCAGATGTTTAGCAAGGAATGGGTAAGCTGCAATACGTTTGTTTTCATCATAGCCATGTTTATCATTGGGGAGATGGACATTCTCAACGTTATTGGGTTTGCCAAGCAAATTGTAGATGTATTTCTCATGAGGATATTCAACTTCAGGATTATTTTTTGTCCAGTCGTCGCCATCCGAAACCAGCAGCATAGGCCGGGGTGCGGCAAGAGCGGCAATCTCAACATTGTTGGTTTGAAAATTGGAACCTTTATGAATGGGCATACCGCTTTCGCAAATACATCCCCCGAAGAAATGAGCTGAAACCATTACTACCGGTACAGAAACCGCAATGCGGTCATCGACAGCAGTTAGCAAAAAAGTCTGAGTTCCTCCGCCTGATGCCCCTGTAATTCCAATCTTTTTAGGATCGGCGCCCATCATAAGCAGGAAGTCAACCCCACGTATGCTATTCCAGAGCTGTAATTTTAATGATTCCGGATGCTTGTGCACCCACCCAAATTCCTCCATCTGACCATATCCAACCGCATCATAGGCCCAAACCATAGCTCCCATACGTGCCAGCGCTGCAAATCTTTTCTGTGCATCCGGACGATAACGGCCAACATCACCAGATTTTGTCCAATGTCCGTGGGTATTTAATATCCCCGGCAGCATCCCTTTTGAATTTGTTGGGGTATATAAACTTCCTGTAACATATACTCCGGGAAGACTTTCAAAGGCTACATTTTGTACCTGGTAACCATCGAAAACACGTTTTTCTCCAAAAATAGGATTAAGAGGTCCTTTTTCAGGATATTTTTCTAAACCAGCGCCTTTCAATATATGTTCCCGAATCTGGTTTGCCCGATTTTTCCATGCTGCAGAAGTAGTGTACGATTGGCGCATCTGGTTTAAAAAGGATTTACCTTCTTCCGGAGTCCAATGGGCCCCTACGCATAACATTGACCCGGAAGTCTTTTGAGACGGTTTTTCCTGCGAAACGGAAGTTTCGAAAGAAAAAAGCAAACCGCATAAAATCAGCAAAGTGTTTGTTGTGATCTTCATAAGTATTTGTGAATTTATAACCGCTTTGGCAAGCCGTTTAATTATTAAATTATTCCCAGATTACAATTACCCTTTTAACCATTGATCAAACCAATCGAAAGCCTCCTTTTGCATACTCTTATCAAACTTATGTGGTCCCGGATAGTATGAGCATTTAAATTTGCTTTCTGCATCTGCCTTTTTGTATACTTCTTTTAAGATCTTATCCGCACTCTGCATTTCAGAAAGCGTATATAATTCATCCTCTGAATCATTAAGCACCAATGTTGGAAGCGGAACCCTGAGTCCAAGGATTTCAGGAAAGTCCATTTCCTTCGGAAGAACAGGAACATAGGTCATCCAGGTATGAGATACTGAATGATTGAGTATAAAATCCTTCCATGTTGTCATAAAACCTACACAAACTGCACATTTAATCCTTGGATCCAGGCCTCCCATGAACACTGTACGCATACCACCTCCTGATAAACCACCACAACCTACCCTGTCTGTATCTACATCTTCACGGGCACATAATACATCCAGTGCCTTTTGGTCTTCAGCAAAAAAGACTCCCGGCCAGGTAGTTCCTGCACTAAACAAAGATTTAGCCATGGTATGCTCATGCTGAGCAGCCCAATCATTATAAGTCTTAATATTTTCAGGGCTCTCCGGATTCTGATCATTTAACCCATTGCGAAGCTTCGCCGGAACGTCCTGTAGCATAACCCTGCGGCTTGCAAATGGAAATGCATCTGATACAAGAACCACATACCCGCGTTTAGCAATTTCATTTGCCCAGGCAAGACCACTGTAATACTCTTTCTGATGAGCTTCCATAACCGGATGCTGCTTATCAGATGTCTTTGTAATTTTCCTTGTGCCAAAATATTTGTTCGCACCATGATCGTGAAATGCAAGAATAGCAGGCAACTTCCCTTTAGCATTTGCAGGTTTAAGCAAGATTGCATCAGTTGGACGGCCATAAGGCAATTGCCAGCTAAGTTCTTCGATATGAAGACCATCGTATTCGTACTGCTTCTTTACAGTCACTTTAGGAGTACCACCAATATCAGGAATACCCAGACGGTCATGAATACGCTCATTTGCTGCTGTTTTCCATTTATCAAGATCATTCCATTTAGTATTCCTGAAAGAATAAGACGGAACCTTATTTTCAATTAATGAATTGGCCCATGGACCATAAAGCCCTATGACACTTTGACCCTTTAAATCCATTTTTTCATCATCTGCAATCGGGGATTCTGAACCTTGTTTCGAATCATTACAAGATGCCAAACCGGTCAACATACTACTGCCAACAGCCCCTATTCCTGCTATGCCGGCAACTTTGAGAAAGTTTCTGCGATCTTTTTTCATCATATACCTAACTAATTATATATCAGATTCATGTTCCTGTATTTCTCTTTCAGACATCAATGTGCAGGCAATGTTGCAGCCTGATCATAAAGCAATATACTTCCATTTTAACCTGATTAACAATGAATTATCCAAATAAAATAGCGAGAACGTTATCGGGGGCAAAGATTACTGAACTACCCCAATTAGGGCAGGATAACAATCAGAGATAGATGCACAGACTTGCATTCAACAAGCTGTATACCAGTAAATTAAAAAAAGTTTTTTAAGATGCTTAAAACTAGTGTTATATCACTCATCTATTGAGGGATAAAGTTTCAATAATTTCATCCTCTCATCGTCACAGGTAAACCGCAATTTTATTTAAGCCTCCTTAGTATTCCGATGTGTTCGTCAAAGTATTTATGACATGACACCAGTACGGTCGCTCAATAGGCTCCAGCTTTAGCTGGGGTCAACGAGATTGTTCGTTTTCGGGCTTCAGCCCAATATTCTACAACATATGAGGAAAATTACATTGGGCTTTAGCCCGATAGATAGAACATTAACCTCATCTAATTTGATTGAACCCCAGTTTTTCAACAAAAGCCTTATATTCTTCTTCAAATGATTTTTTCTGATGATGCCTTTCCTGATTTTTAATGTATTCTCTCACCATTGCTAAATTTGATTCAGAAACTGAAATTGCCAGGTATTCATCCTGCCATTCAAATTTTGATGCAAACGAATTGGTAAATCCCCCTCTCAGGTTT
>JBAZCD010000127.1:0-7553 GCA_041671205.1 Pedobacter sp. | reverse complement strand
TGAAGGCTTCCGAACAATACATTGGATGCGGTATCTGATCCGGTTAGGGCAACTCCCAGCCATCCGAGCATGGTTCCGAAAAATGGATAGAGAACCCCGGTTTTGGCCAGCGCAAGTCCCAAAGTGGCATCAGCTCCTGAATACTTGGTAACATAGCCTAAGCCGAGCATTGCAGCTATAGTAATTAGTGAAAACCTTACCCGCCATAAGGTTTGCAGGTAAACTTTCAGCATCTCCCGGATAGAATATCCAATGGCAAAGCCAGCAACCACAGCGGCGATTAAAATGCCGGTCCCGGTTGCAGATATCCAGTTTAATTTGAAAACAGCTTCTTCCGTTTTTGCCGGTTTGTCAATCGTTGGAACCGGAGCAATGGGAGGGGAGCGTTTTACCATGTTATGCAGGTAGGATACCTGATATTCTGGTGCTGATATTAAGTTTAATGATTTCTTTACAGTTGGAACTCCCCAGGCAAAAATGAACACAGTTAATATTACCCATGGAGTCCATGCGCGTACCATATCTTTCGTGGAAACGGAAACAGGGTCTGCTTCCATTGAGATTACATCATTTGCTTTGGGTAATTCCCATATTGTTTTTGGCTGCCAGAATTTAAGCAGCACCATGATTGAAATAATTGAGGCAATGGATGCAAAAATGTCAACCAGCCATGGCCCGTGGTAATTTGATACCAGAAATTGTGTTACTGCAAAGGATAATCCGGCGGTAAATGTTGCAGGCCATACATTGATCATCCCACGGAAACCGGCCATAGCCCAGATCACCCAGAAAGGAACGATAAATGAGAACAGGGGAAGCTGTCTTCCTACCATTGCAGATAATTTTAATACATCGATATCTGTAACTGCAGCAAGTGCGATTATTGGCGTCCCAAGAGCGCCGAATGCTACAGGTGCTGTATTGGCTATCAGAGATAGTCCGCAGGCTGCCAGGGGTCTGAATCCCAGTTGTATCAGTATGGCAGCTGTAATTGCAACCGGAGTACCAAAGCCGGCAGCTCCTTCAAAAAATGCCCCGAATGCAAATGCAATCAGAATAACCTGTATTCTTGGGTCGGGAGCAATGGTTGAAAGGTGCATTCGAATAAGTGTGAATAAACCTTTGTTTACGGTTAACTGATACAGAAAAATAAGGTTTAATACGATCCAGCCAATTGGGAATAAACCATAGGCGCTGCCATACAAAGTTGTTGCCGCCACGGTAGGAACAGGCATGTTATATACAAAAAGGGCGACCCCAATTGCTACAATCAAACCAAAAACTGCTGCCAGATGAATCCGGATATGAAATACTGCAATGGATCCCAGCAGAACAATTATGGGAAGTGCAGCGAGGATAGTGGATAATAATGCATTATTTAGCGGATCATAATTTTGTGCCCAGATTTGTTCCATTTTAAAGCTTATTTAATTTTGGTTTATTGGATTACAATTTATAAATAAAATTGAATTGAAAATCCCCGAAATAGATGGTCTTAAATCCAGGTCAGGTGATATAAGGTATTTCTGTTCAGCTTACTTTTTGGGGAGTGTGATCTTCCATATCCTTCCTCCATCAGAGTTTGCTGTGCCGTGCTCCAATACATAAATTATATTTTCAACCATTACGGCATCCACAGGTGCATTGAAATTATTGATAATGGTTGTGGTTTTCATATAAAAATTATCAGCAGCAGTATTGTATGACATATCCAGATGCATCAGATCTTTTCCACTCTTTCTTAAAAGATTGGTACCCGGACGGTCAGAGCCGCCGCCGTACCTGAAAACAAAACCATCTCCATTAAATTCAGTTGAAAGAGCATTCTTAGTGTCGAAAACCAGTCCAAGAGGCACACTGTGAGCATTAAATGTGCTGACTGTTTGTCCGGTCTTATCTCCATCCACAATTTTACCTGTTGCGATATCTCGGTATTCATTGGCATCCGGTCCCAGGTTTTGCACTCCCGGAGAAAATTTAATTCCAGCAGGGATCTTTGGAAAATCAGGGTCGTTTCTGAAGTATTTAACGACGTAGGCATGCGCTCCCGGACTTATAAAAGCATCTTTTGTATGATCAGGAGTCCATGGTGAAAATTGCTGCGGATTCTCTATCCCCGCCATTTGCCATGGAAAACCGTAGTGATGACCTTGTCTGATCCAGAACATTTCTTCCGACTGATCATAATCGCCGGAATTTACAACACCGAAAAGGTTTCCATGACCATCAAAAGTCATGTCATAGGCATTTCTTATTCCCTGAGCATATAGATAACCATCTGCCTTGAGTTGAGCTTCGTCAGTCGTTAATACTAAATTTTCTGTCTTTACGGGAATTCTGAATACATTTGAAGTCAATGCATTATCACGGGCATTGGGATAAGCCCCTTTGTTATCCTGAACCTCACCATGATCTGTTCGGGCACCAGAGTTAACATAGATGTATTTTTTGTCCGGACTGATAACTAATGCGTTCCAGCCATGATCAAATGTTGTAGCATTTGTTCCATATTCAACGGTATTGAATACTTCAGTCATTTGCGGCTTTTTTGAGGAAAGGTCATATTTAACCATTCTTCCTTTTGTGCCTTTCCCATCATTTACGCTGATATTTCCGCATAAAAAAAGAGTATTTCCTAAAAATGCAGCACCCTGCAGGCGTGTGATTCCGTGATCTTCAGAACTGAAAATCTGATGTTCGGCAGCTCCGGGACTATCAAAATCTGAAATTCTGAATACATTACCATCAAAGGTTGAATACCAGAATTCACCTGTTTTTGGATTTTTAAGCAATCTCACACCCAATCGGCCAATATCCATCACTTTTTTAACGGTTATATCAGGGCGTAATGATACAGGGGTTTTAACAGGTGCTGCCGGTCGTGGTGGATTACCTGGTTGTTGTGCTAAACAAAAAAGCGAATAAGACAAAAACAGGGCTGAAAGCCCTGTTTTTTGTAATGTGCATCTGAAGGTAGTGCCCATAATTTTATATGAAATTACTGTTTAATTCTATTGATTGCCTGTTGGTCTTGCAGGTCTTTGTCTTGGAGCGGAAGGAAGCAGGTTAGGCTCGGCAATTGCATTTAAATTATAAACGATTTTGCCCGCTCTGATAGTCATTTCTGTTTCTAATCTGTTTTTACCGGCTATTTTACCATCTCGTGCATAAAAACCAAAGTTTCCGTTTCTAAGCGTGAATATGGCAACATCTGCATCAGTACCCACTGAAAGGTTTCCCAGTTCAGGTCTTTTGACCTCCTGTGCAGGGTTCCAGGTACTTGCTTTGATCACACTTTGAAGATCCATACCCATTGCCATGAATAATGACATGATATTAGGCATATTCTTCATGGCATTATTCATACTGCCTGTATGAAGGTCGGTACTGATTGAGTTTGGATAAAAGCCACTTTTTATTGCCGGAGTTCCCTGATTGAAAAGGAAGCTTGATCCGCCAAAACCTACGTCAAATATTATTCCCCTGTTCTGTGCTTTGATCACATATGGTTTTACTTTATTGGTAGTCACGTCAACAATTGATTCGCGGCCATTCGGACTGGTGCTTCCGTTTCCTCCGAATGCATGCGTGTAAATGTCGCCAGGGCGGAATTTAACGTTGAAAAGTGAATCTAAAGGCAGGAATGGAGTGGCTCCGCCAAAGTCAACAATGACCGGAAGGTTTGCAAGCCGTCCGGCTTCAACCAAACGGTCAGTTGGTACCCAGGTACGACCATTGAAATGTGCAAGTTTAAAACCAACGATGTCATTGGGATATTTTTTTGCCATTTCAGCGGCTTTCTGAGGATCCATCTCATTGATGTCATTCTCATACTTTCCACCAGCCATCCCCTGACCAACAATATTTAAAAATGCGAGTACACGGGTTTGTGAGCCTTCAATAGTTTGTTTTTTATATAGTTCAAAAGTTTTCCAACCCGGACTACCGGCATCCACTACAGTGGTAACCCCTGCAGGAAATGTAAAACCATCAGCCGGCAGACTTGAAGGAGCATTCATATAAGCGGAGCCATCATGTCCCCAGAAAAAATGAACGTGTATATCAATTAAACCCGGGGTAACAAACATGCCTTTTGCATTAACAACCTGAACACCCTGTGTGGCATCAATATTTTTTGCAATCAGAGCGATTTTTCCATCCTTTATCGCAACATCCATCAGAGTATTGATGTTGTTTTTAGGATCAATAACATGCCCGCCTTTGATAACTATGTTATAAGGCTTTGGCGATTGGGCCTGAACGCTGAAGCAGACAGTGAAGAGCAGGGCGAAAATAAAAAGATGTTTTTGATTCATTTTACTCGGTTTTGAAATATTAAAAATATGTGCTGAGTTAAACCAAACATAGGGTTTAAAATCCTTTTATTTGGCTTCTTTTAGTTCTAAGAGAAAAAAAAACGATCTATCCCCTAGTCTGTTAATAATATTTTTTTTGTTACACTTAGATTTATCCTTAACAAAACCTTAGTTTTATTGAAATGTTTTCTTCGCCAGGTACAGGTTGAGCTTTTCCGGCAAATTTTGATTTTCACTTTTTATTTAATAATTTTAGTAATTATATGAATGAGCAACTGAAAACTGAGGATACTGAGTTGATAGATCGGATGCGGTCAGGAGATGATATGGCCCTAAAGCTCATTTATAAAAAATACTGGAACCAATTATTTTCCTCGGCATTTAATATTCTGCATGATCAGCAGGTTTGTGAAGATATTATTCAGGAGATTTTTATCAATCTCTGGAATAAGAGAGAGATAATAGAAATTAAGGTATCTCTTAAATCTTATCTTTTTGCCTCTACCCGTTATGAGGTCTACAGGCAGGTGCGATACGGTGCAGTGAAGGAGGATATTTTTGAAAATGTAGCCGAACGGATGGAAACTCCATCTGAATATGGTAATATAGAGCACCGTGAGCTGCTTTCCCAGATTGATTCGATTGTTGATAAGCTTTCGGCCAAATGTAAGGTGGTTTATAAGTTAAGCCGCGAAGAGCATCTGTCACATAAAGAAATAGCTTCCCAATTAGACATCTCCCCAAAAACAGTTGAAAACCATTTGAATAAGGCACTCAGGCAGCTGAGAATATCTCTTGGATTGTTTTAATTAGAGATCCGCTTCAGGTTCTACCTCCTAATACACAATTCGTAACCAATAACTCCTTATACTTTTTTTTTTATTCTACTAGGGGATACCCTTTGTTTTATACTCTCTTGTTTAAAGTACTTTCATTTTGGATAAGGAAAATTTTCATAAACTATTGGATAAGTATATCTCAGGTGATGCCTCACAGGAGGAGGAACAGCGTTTGCTTAATTTTTATGGAAGTTTTCAAAAGTCACCTGATCCTGAACTTAACGCAGATATGGAACATATCGGTGACCATATTTTTGAAAAGATTGAGGACACGATTAATCCTGCTGAGGAATATCAGCAATCTTTCGCTTCATATTATTTAAAATCAATCTCTGTTGCAGCATTAATCCTGCTGACTATTACCACCGGTATATATTTTTATTCCAACAGAAAAATTGCTGAAACAGAGCAATTTGCAGAAATTGATGTAAAGAATGATATCCTGCCCGGCTATAATAAAGCAATATTAACACTTTCAGATGGTTCAAAGATCAGCCTGGATGATGCAGCAAACGGTTTGCTTGCAAGCCAGGGAAATATAGCGATCACTAAAACTGATAACGGACAGATCGTCTACGAGAAAAATAATTCAGATAAAAGCAAGCTTATTTCTAACCGGTCTGTTATCAATACAATTCAAACTCCAAAAGGTGGTAAATATAAAGTGCGTTTACCCGATGGCAGTAAAGTATGGTTGAATTCGGCTTCAACACTTAGTTACCCGACCTCATTTAACGGAAATGAGCGAAAGGTCCATTTAAAAGGTGAAGCTTATTTTGAGATCGCTCCAAACAAGAAAGTTCCATTTCGGGTTGAAAGTGATAACCAGATCGTAGAAGTACTTGGTACTCATTTTAATATAAACTCCTATGATGATGAGGATTATATTAAAACAACCTTGCTTGAAGGCAGTGTTAAGGTAATTTTGAATTCAAGATCAGATGCCCGCGATAATACCAAACTTCTTAAACCCGGCGAACAATCCCTTACTAATTCTTCAAGGCCCGGAATTCGCATTGAGAATGCGGATACAGAAAAAGCCATTGCCTGGAAGAATGGTTATTTTAAATTTAAAAATACACCGATCAGGGAAATTATGCGTGAAGTAGAACGGTGGTATGATGTAGAATTGGTTTATGAAGGTAAGATGCCTACAGATGAATTCACAGGCTTCATTTCCAATGATGTGAAGATCTCAGCAGTTTTGAAAATAATGGAAGAGAGTGGTGGAGTTAAATTCAGTGTGAAAGGGAAAAAACTTAAAGTAAAATCAATACAATAAAACCCAAATCTAAATTAATGATCATGAAAACCGATAGCAGCTAATTTTTATGAATGGGATTAAAATGAAAAAACCGCCCCGGATTGCGCCCCGGGACGGAAAAGTTTCAGATTAATTTCTATTATTAAATTCCGTGAGTGCGAAATTTTAATTAATTAACCAAAACAAACTTAAAATGTAAAAATATGAAAAATGTTTTACTTAGTGAATGCAGTAATTCCTGCATTAACAATGTCAGTAAACCTACTGGCAGGAGACTTCTGAAGGCGGTCTCGAATCAAACGTTACGAATTATGAAGCTAACTACCATTTTTATATTAGTTGCTTTTATGCAGGTAAGTGCAAAAGGCTTCTCTCAAAATGTTACGTTAAATGAAACAAATTCTAACCTGGATAAAGTTTTCACCGAAATCAGAAAACAAACAGGTTATGATTTTCTTTACAATACCAGATTGCTGAGAAATACAGTGCCTGTAACTGTAAAAGCTAAAAATTCTTCTTTGGAAGCGGTTTTGGATCAGGTTTTCAAAAATCAGCCATTGACCTATACCATTACAGAAAATACAATCATTCTGAAAAGAAGGGATGAACGCTTTTTGGAGCAGACCTCTAAATTTTCTTTAGTACCGGATGGCCGTGATTTTAAATCTGTGAATGTTCAGACATCAGGTAAGGTTTCTAACTTTAATATCGAGCAGAAACGTGCGGATATCCGCGGTAAGGTAATCGATGCTACAGGCGAAGCTCTGATTGGAGTAAGTGTTCGTGTGAAAGGTTCTGAAACCGGTGCATCAACAGATGTAAACGGAAATTTCGTTTTAAATGCTCCTGATAATGCAATCCTTGTGTTTACATACATTGGTTATGTAACTCAGGAAGTTGCTGTAAATGGCAGAGCCAGTGTGAATGTAACCATGGTTGAAGACCGTCAGGCATTAAGCGAAGTGGTTGTAACTGCATTCGGTGTGACCAAAGCAAAAAGAGGTTTGGGTTATGCAGTACAGGAAGTAAGAGGTGATGTATTCACTGAAGCACGTCAGAATAACGTGGCTAATTCACTTACAGGTAAGATTGCGGGTGTTGATGCAACACAGGCAAATTCAGGTGTGGGTGGTT
>JBAZCD010000126.1:0-7559 GCA_041671205.1 Pedobacter sp. | reverse complement strand
CTGGGGCGCAGTTTACTAGAACTTGGCGGAAATAATGCCATCATTATTTCGAAAGATGCGGATCTGGAAATGTCGCTGGTAGGTGCGGTATTTGGTGCGGTTGGTACTGCCGGACAGCGTTGCACCTCTACCCGAAGGCTGATCATCCACGAAAGTGTTTATGATACCTTCAGAGACAAACTGGTGAATGCGTACAAACAATTAAAAATAGGCGACCCTCTGGATGAGCACATTCATGTAGGTCCGCTGATTGATAAAGATGCCGTAAGCAATTATCTCAGCGCCATTGAAAAATGCAAGGCTGAAGGCGGCAATTTTGTAGTCGAAGGCGGTGTTCTGGAGGGAGAAGGATTTGAATCAGGATGCTATGTGAAACCTTGCATCGCAGAAGCAAGAAATGAATTTGAGATCGTTCAGCACGAAACTTTTGCCCCAATTCTTTACCTGATGAAATATAAAACGCTGGATGAAGCTATCGCCATGCAGAATGGCGTTCCCCAGGGACTTTCATCTGCCATCATGACGCTGAACCTGCGCGAAGCAGAGCAGTTTCTTTCCTGTGCCGGGTCAGATTGTGGAATAGCCAATGTAAATATCGGCACTTCAGGGGCAGAGATTGGCGGAGCTTTCGGCGGAGAAAAGGAAACAGGCGGCGGAAGGGAATCAGGTTCAGACGCCTGGAAGGCGTACATGCGCCGTCAAACCAATACGATCAATTATTCAAATAAATTACCGCTGGCACAGGGGATAAAGTTTGATCTTTAAGAGGGAATTAAATTTAAATGGACTTAACTATTAATCCCGCATCAATCTTTTAGCCTTACCAGAACATATCCATTCGCCGAAAGCAGATCCTTATTATCGTTAAAATTCAGGCGGTTCCATAAAATCTGCAGCGTTATGTCTTCAAATTCAAGATTCTGGGAAAGCCTGTTTCTGGAAACCGGATAGGCCTGTTTACCCGAGAGATCCTGCTTTTTCAAATCGGTATTCAGCTGGTTTATCAGGGTATCAAGCCGAATATATTTTACTTCAGATCCATAAACTACCTTCCATTTATTCTGATTGCTGACACGCAAAATCGACAATTCGCTACCATTGATCTTATTAAGCACGGTATCGGCAGAAAGATCCAGAGGAAGCAAATAATCTGCTTCATTCAAAGGGAGAAGATCCATATTGTCAGCTTCAATCCTGTTATTACCCAGGTTCAGTTTAGATCCGGAAACATCATCTGTTTGAAGGTTCAAATATTTGTATAACCAAATCTTCTGGCGGCTTCGTATCTCCCAGCGGCTGGTCCGGGAATCATATTTCTTCTCACTGACAATTGAAAGCAATGAATCTTCCACCTTCCTGAGATCCTGCTCAAGAATGGGTCTGAAACTTTCCAAACCATGCATATTAACCAGATAATCAACAATATTGAGCATCCGGATCATATCTTCTTTGCCGGGCTTCGCTTTAAGGGCTTTGATCTTATCTCCATCAACCGAACTATATTTTTTGAACAATTGCCTCAGTTCATTAATCTGGGACCTCTCCGATGTAGAAAATGCTCCCTGAGGGCCATATACAGACAAAGCAGTTACAAAGCATAAACTGAGGGGAATGATCATGATATTCTGCCTTTTTGAAAGCAGGAAATAAGTGGTAATGAAAGCGAGCCAGACAGCAAGAATGATCAGAAAATAACGTTCCTCGGTAATTCCATAGTCGATAACCCTTGCCAAAACTGCCCAGACAAGTAATATGACCAATGGGATAAGAACATAATAAAAACTGCGGCTAAATGTTTTCAGCCATTTATTTTCATCCTGATTCCTAACCGGATAAATGAGAAGCAGTGATAAAATTCCGAAAACCGCATAACCAAGTATCAGATTTGAAACAAGCCCCTTGGGAAGTTCCCATTCGATCAGTATCTTAGCTTCATAGGCCAGCAGGATGATTGCATAGACAGTAGCAAGCGGAATAAGCACAAACTGGGTGAATATTTTCAGTCCATTGGGATAGCTCTTATCCTCTTCAAATTCATCCGGATTTTCAGGAAAGCCTGAAAGGAAGAATACGGTTTGAAAGACAAACGCTATCCAGACCCATAGTATGGCAAAGGTATCCCACTCAAACTTAAAATTAAAAAGAAAATTCATGGATCCGATTGCAGCAGCAAGACCCAGGAAAAGAACAGCACTATACAATCCGCCCGTTAAAAAACGAAGAAAAATGATTTTATTGAATTGCCAGAAGGCATTGATATGGCCTTTCCAAGTAAATGCAGCAAAGGAAACAAGAAGATGGAAGGCAAGTGCCAGCAAAATAAATCTGAAATAATCAGTTTCCCGTTTTAAAGGATCGAGCAAAAGGTAAAGTCCGCCGGCAAACAGGATGACCAAAATCCTCAACAGGTTCCTTTTTAGAATAGTATACGAATTGTGTTCTGAAATAAGGCTGAGTGAGAGGGATAAAACGAGGCCCAAGTTCGCCATCATCATAAGCCTGAGACAATAATTTTCTATATCCGCCCGTAAATCACTGTTCTCGATTAAGACCGTTGCTGCAAAGGCTCCTGCCAGTGCAAAGCCAATCTCAAGGGGGAAGCGGACCAAAACTTTTTTTGATGCATGGACAAGCACCCGCAAAGAGGGAAATTTCATGATCAGTTCGTTTACCCGAATATACGTAAATCGGATTGAAGAACTATAAGATTAAGATCAACTCACCAGCAACTTATACCCTTTTCCATGCACATTGATGATTTCAACTCTTGGATCTTCCTTCAGGTATTTCCTGAGTTTACTCAGAAAAACGTCCATACTGCGGCCATTGAAATAATTATCATCATGCCAGATAGAGATCAGGGCTTCTTCACGGGTTAAAACCTCATTCTTTTTCAAACATAAAAGCCTTAGCAATTCAGCTTCTTTGGTTGATAACTTTTGCTGATTTTCACCGTTTATGATCAACTGGGAAGTATAATCAAATTTATAATTGCCGATATCAAATTTTGCAGGCAGATCATTCGCTTCAGTTTTTTCAGGATCTGATACCCGCTTTAGCAAGGCATTGATCCGTAAAAGAAGCTCCTCAATACGAAATGGTTTAGTGATATAATCATCACCCCCCAAATTATATGCCTCAGATTTATCCTCGATCATTGCTTTTGCGGTGGCAAAAATGATCGGAACACCGGGGTTTATCCGGCGTATATCTTTACCAAGCGTAAAGCCATCTTTTTTGGGCATCATCACATCAAAAATACACATGTCAAAATGATCTTTATTGAAAGCCTTAAGCGCCTCCTCTCCATCCTGACAAAGCACAACCTCAAATTTTCCCTTTAACTGCAAATAATCCTGTAAGAGCATACCCAGATTCGGGTCATCTTCGGCTAGTAAAATTTTTTTCATATCAAGGCTCCCCAAAGGGAAAATAGTGGTTTAATAGATCCCGGTTAAGCCAAAGGTTTTAAAGGAAGACTGATCTCAAATTCTGAACCCACATCTTTTTCACTCTTCACACGGATTGTACCATTAAGACGCTTCACAATATTATTCACATAACTTAAGCCCAGGCCAAATCCTTTAACATCATGCAGATTACCTGTTGGAATACGATAGAACTGATCAAATATTTTTGATAATTGATCCCTGCTCATTCCAATACCCCTATCCGCAACCTGTATGATCAGACTTTTACCTGAAATAAAGGTACTGATCTTTATCTGCGGATTTTCAGGACTGTATTTATTCGCGTTGTCGAGCAGGTTAAAGATCACATTCGATAAATGAAGTTCATCTCCAACTATAGTTGAATAATCCGCTTTAAGATCGAGTTCAATGCTGGCATTCCGTTTCTGGAGCTGAAGCGACATGCTATCCACTATCGCTGCAAGAAGATCATTCATATCAACATCCTTGTATTCAAGTTTCAGATCACCCTTTTCAATTTTTGCGATGTTGAGAACCCGCTCAATATGGCTTCCCAAACGAACATTCTCATCATAAATAATATTCGCCAAACGTTCAATGCGACTTTTATCTGTTGTCAGTTCAGAATCTTTAAGCGCCTCACTTGCAATCATAATGGTAGCTACCGGAGTTTTAAACTCATGGGTCATATTATTGATAAAATCAGTCTTCATTTCTGATATCTTCTTTTGCATCAGAATGGAATGAATGGTATATCCGAAGCTGAAGATCAATACCAGCAGCAATGCACCTGAAAGACCCATCATAGCGGTCATGTTTGAAAGAATGATGGTATTTTTATCTGGGAATGTGATGGTTAACAGCCCCGAATCTCTGATCATATCTTTTGGAAAAAGGGGTGTCTCATAACTGTTATGTGGAAGAAATTCTGTTCTGTTTGAGGCGCGGGTAAAAATAAGAGAATCTCTTTTTGCAGAGGTCACCTTGTATTCATAATCACTAAGAATAGCGAGATTTCGCAATTCTGCACGAAGCATGGAGTCTAAAGTTTGCGGATGAACACGCTTATTCAAAGGAACATCAACCCTCCGGTACTCCTGATAAAGATCTTTAAATACATCTTCCTTCTTTTGATTCTCCTCAGCAAAATATTGCTTCACTTTCTGTACTCTGTTGTCCTGTTCGGCTTCATTTACATCTGGTGGGCGCGGCAGATTCCTTAATCTTGGTCTGGGAATAGTACGGAGAAATGCCCCCTCAATAGGATCGAAAACGATATACTGAGTTACAGAATCAGGTAATATTCCTGGGGCGGATCCGGCTATTGCAGCGTTTATTTGCGGATAAGCTTTTGGGGCTCTGGAAATTGTCCTTCGGGTTTGTTCATGGATCTGACCAAAGGCATCCTCAACCTGGTAGACATCTACCCGAAAATTATATTCAAGATCCTTTAGCTCAGATGCTGTAACCGCATCATTAAATGAAACCACATTTGGATACCTTGCCCTCAGCAGACTGTCCCTGATCATGAATATACTATCAGCCTTCCTTTGCTGAACCAGCATATACTTTTCATCCGACATTCTAGGCGTTCTGCGCTTAATCCTGACAGGTTTTTCGGGCGCAGCTACAAAAACCGGAGCCCTTTCGATGATTGCTGGTTCAGGAAGACTGATAAACTCGGCCTTCTTCTCAAGAAAATTATTGGCATCTCTTTTAGCCAGACGTTCAACTACATTATTCAAAGCTTCATGCACAGACTGGTCAAACAAGCGCGATTGAAGCTGGTAAGATTGTCTGAAAAAATACCATTGCATTCCCATTACCCCCATCAATGCAATGGTCATTAATCCAATTATTAAACTGATGCTTTTACTCTTCATACCAAAACAAAAATACGTAACACTCTCTAAGTCAATTTAGTTTTAACATATTTTAACAAAGCATTAACAAAATCCGGACAATCAGCCATTTACATTTGGTTTTGTAATCATTGAATTTAATAATTATGAGGTTTTGTAAACCGGTCCAATGCCCGTACCTGCCTTTAAATAAACTGAATCATGTAAACCTAAATAAACACATATGAAAAGGTACCTAATCAATCCACACCTGATGCTGATGGGGTTTTTAACCCTGATAGTAGTGAGCTCAGGTACTTCCGTTAAAGCTCAGGAAGAAAAAAGGATTACTCAAAGCATTATGATTAAAAACGGTGACACCATTATCAATGGAAAGAAACTAAGTGAGGCAGATCTTAAGGAAAAGGCCCGTCTAAGAGCAGAATTTAAAAATATGGAGAGTCGTTTAAAAGGATCTGGGGGACAGAATGAAGAAAGGGCGATTGTTAGAAGGAAAAATGGAAAGGATAATGAGATCATCATTAACCACAAAGGTGATGCCCCGCATGTTTTACATTGGAATGATGGTAATATGAGGGAGTTTGAATTTGATCTTGAGGATAAAATGCCCGGAGGAATGCATGTTTTCAAGTTTAAGGGAGATAGTATAGCCTTTGATTTTAATACAGATTCAATGATGAAGGAATTCCGCTTCAAAATTGACGGATTGGATAGCAATATTAGAAAGCGTGTCATAGCCATGCACCGGAATATGGCTCCTATGACACCGCGAATGCCGCGAATGCCCATAGCTCCAATGCCGCCGATGCCCCCAATGGTATTTGAAAAAGGTGAATTTTCAGGTGCCGGGAATAGAAATAGCTCCTCCTCATTCAATTATAATCATGTAGACAAAGACGGCATTCCAAGCCGGATGAGTATTCGCATCAGTGATGCCGAAAAAGAAAAACTAAAAGCCATAACAGGTTCAGAGAATACATCAGTTGATCTGGATGTGAAGGATCTTACACTATTCCCGAATTTTTCAAACGGTAAAGCCGGATTATCATTTAATCTGGATGGACGCGGCACAACCAAAATAAAAATACTAAACTCGGATCTGAAGGCTGTTTTCACTGACGAGGTAACCTCTTTTCAGGGAAATTATATGAAGCAGATCTCTTTGCCTCAGAATGGAGTTTACTATATCACAATCGGTCAGAACTCAAAATGGTTTGTGAAGAAACTGATTAAAAACTAATTGTGTTTTGTTAGAAAACAGAAAGCCCCGCCCATAAATGGGATCGGGGCTTCTGTTTTTTTTATTAGTTTTATTTATTTATTACCGATTCGATAAACTTCTTCTTTATGCAGGACCTCAATAGTTTGGACTGTTTAAACGATTATAATTTCTTAGAATACTTAATATGCAACTGAAAATAGGATGAATATGCCGAATGACTTCTCAGATCCAACAGTAAGGATTAAAAACTGGGTAGGTTTGTATTCAGATACAATGTACACCTGGGCATATTACAAAACCGGGAATAAAGAAACTGCCGAAGATCTGGTACAGGATACATTTCTATCAGCATGTCAGTCAATTCACGCTTTTGAAGGCCGAAGCGACCCTAAAACCTGGTTATTGGGGATCTTAAAAAATAAAATTGCCGAACATTTCAGAAAAATTTATAGAAGTCCGGTATTAGCTGAGAACCCGGAAACTAAGCACAAGACTAACGAATGGCTTAATAATTTTTTCGATGAGGATGGAAGCTGGAATAAAGACCAGCGCCCGTCTGAATGGATAATGGAAAGTAAAAATCCTCTGGATGATGCAGAATTTCTAAGTGTTTTGCAAGACTGTATGGGTAAATTACCGTCAAACTGGAACGCTGCCATTCAATTAAAGTATCTGGAAGAAAGAAAGGGCGATCTTATTTGTCAGGAATTGCAGATAAGCCCGACTAATTTCTGGCAAATGTTACACAGAGCCAAACTGCAACTCAGGAGATGTCTGGAAATCCATTGGTTTAAAAAATTATAAGATGAAGAAAATTATACACCTGTTCATGCTCTCTTGTAAAAAAGCGACCGAACTAATTGAGAAGAAATCCGTTTTATCACTTTCATTAAAGGAAAAAATACAATTATATATGCACAAAAGTATGTGTGATGCCTGTACTGCTTATGAAAAACAGAGTAAGAAAATTGATGAATTACTGCATAATCACACCCATTCAGAACACAGCGAAGTAATCCACAATAATGAGCTAAAGGAAAAGAT
>JBAZCD010000125.1:0-7561 GCA_041671205.1 Pedobacter sp. | reverse complement strand
GCATGTTCTGCCTCCCTTATTTGTAATGATGGCTGCAGAATGTTTCATAATCGGTTCCCAGTCAGGGTCAGTCATATCTGTAACGAGGATATCGCCTTTTTGGAAATCAGCCAGGTGGATTTCTCCCGCCTTCAGATTATTGATGATGTGAACCTTCCCCCCGGCGATCTTATCGCCAACGGCTATACCCTTTAGAATTACCTTGTCATCCCGGTTCTTGTCCGAAATGCTGTATTCAGTGATCATCCCGGTTTTTTTACGGGAGTGCACAGTTTCAGGTCTGGCCTGAACGATGAAGAGCTCTCCGCTGATTCCGTCAACGGCCCATTCTATATCCATCGGGCACCATGTTCCTTTTTTTGCTGAATAGTGATCCTCGATCATGAGTACCCATCCTGATAGTTGCAGAGCCATTTCATCGCTTATGCAGAAGAGTTGCTGTGCCGTAGGTTCCACTGCAATGGTTTTAACACGTTCTTCTTTCGTTTTACCATAAACCATTTTTCTGTTTTTATTACCCAGCTTTTTTTCAATCAGGGCATGGAATCCCTTTTTCAGGGCAGGCTTGAAGACAATGAATTCATCAGGTGAGACTGCTCCCTGTACAATTAATTCTCCCAGTCCGTAGGATGCATTGATGATGATGGCTTCCCTGAATCCGCTTTCGGTATCAAGAGAAAAAGCCACGCCGGAAGCCGCCAGATCAGAGCGTACCATTTTTTGAATACACACAGACAGACCGATCTGAAAATGATCGAAATTCAGGTTTTCACGATAGCTCAGTGCCCTGTCGGTAAAGAGGGAAGCGAAGCAATTGCGAATTGCAACAAGTAATGCCGCCTGACCGCAAATATTTAGATAGGTTTCCTGCTGACCGGCAAAGGAGGCATCTGGCAGGTCTTCTGCAGTAGCAGAAGATCGTACAGCTACATCAACATTGAATTGACCGTGATGATCTGAAAGTTCCTGGTAAGCTTGTGTGATCTGCTGTGAAAGTTCGGGAGGGAAGGAGCCTTTTTCTATGAGAGCCCTGATTTTCTCCCCTGTCTTGCTCAAAGATTCCAGGTCATCTTTTTCCATGTCGGCTATAAGCGCTGGAATGATTAGGTCCAGTTTATTGTAGCTAATAAATTCCCGGTAAGCTTTAACAGTAATAATAAAGCCTCCGGGTATGGCAATGCCCAGTTTTGAAAGGTTTTGGATCATTTCTCCCAGAGAGGCATTTTTCCCTCCTACAATTTCCAGATCCTCAATTCCCACTTCGTTTAACTTGAGGATCAGACTATTTGATTTCATGCGTTTAATAAATTATTGTTGTCAAATCTATATGGAATTTTGCAGTATACTTAGACTCTAATTGGCAATTATTGATACTATCTTAACCAAATATTAGTAATATTGGCTATTAAAGTGTTATCTTAGTATTAATGAATCCACATTTACTTGCTATACCGCTGAGCAGCCAGGAATCTTTTAGTGTTAAACTGGAGATTGGATGGAATTTTTATAAACAATGGCACTACCATCGGGAGATCGAGATCATTTATATTATAAAGGGTTCAGGCACCCGTTTCATCGGAGATCGGATCGATAATTTCAAGGAGGACGAATTGATGCTGATCGGCTCTAACCTACCCCATATGTTGCGTACTCAAGGTGATCTGAGTAAAGAGAATCCTGATACAGAGGCTATTGTGGTTCATTTTCTGCCGGATATCCTGAGTTCTTTTCTCAATCTGCCAGAAAATTCAGCAATTGCTGATTTATTGCAGCTGGCTGGTCACGGTCTGGAGATCCGTGGAGAAACCCTGCTTTCGGCCAAGCGTATTCTGCATTCCATAAGGTATGCGCGGAATACAGAGAAGGTGATCTTACTGATCCAGCTTTTACATCTGATGGCTTCTTCGCGTGAGAAAGAGGCACTATCACAATTCATGTTTAAGAATACATTCAATAAATCTGATGATGACCGTCTGAACCGGATTTATAATTATACTATGAATAATTTTCTCCGGCAGATCACATTGAAGGAAATTGCCGATATCGTTCACATGAGCCCGAATTCTTTCTGCCGTTATTTTAAAGCAAGAACCAAAAAGCGTTATTCCTCTTTTCTGCTTGAGATCCGTGTAAGCCATGCCTGTAAACTGCTCTCCGAATCGACCTACAGTATGGCCGTTATTGCGTATGAAAGCGGTTTTATGAATGTCTCCAATTTTAACAGGCATTTTAAGCTGATTACTGAAAAAACACCTTTTCAATACAGGGCACAGATTCGGGCAATGAAAATGTCGGGCAGGTAGAACTATTTCAGGATGACACCTTTCTGAGTATTAAGGCTGATTTTGCTGCTGTTGGTGATGATATTGGAAAATCAGATTCTGTTAAAGGCAGGCCAGACTACCGATAAACCAATAATAAAATCAAAATTAAGGATCAAACTTGTAAATTCAGTTCCATATATTGTGTTGCATTCGGTTCTTTAAATCATAATGGTGCCGGTGCCGATTAAATTTAGCTGTATCAAATGAAAAACAACCGCAGAGACTTTCTCAAGTTGGCCGGGATAGCAGGTATTGGTTTAACCGGGGCGGGTATAGTTCCTGCTCTTGCTTCAGATGCTCAATCTGCCCAGGAAATAATGCAGTCTCCTGAACTTCAATCTTATAATCGCTTCCCGCGGATGATGCAGGATTATTTTTTAGATCGCGTAGGCGAATCCCTTGCGAAATCACGTAAACGCCGCTCTTCCCTGAAGACTAAACTGGAGGCCGAAGCTTATGTTAAAGATGTACGTGCTAAGATTGCCCAATGTTTTGGTCCATGGCCAGAGAAGACTCCCCTGAATGCACGCATAACAGGAACGATTGAGCGAGATACCTATAAAATTGAGAAAGTAATTTTTGACAGTCGCCCTGGTTTTCCGGTTACGGCTAATCTCTATCTTCCAAAGGGACGAGATCGGCCCTTACCTGCTGTGATAGGCACCTGCGGGCATGGTGATCCGGCGAAAGCCACCCCGATCTATCAATCATTTGCCCAGGGACTTGCCCGGCAGGGGTATGTGGTATTGATCTTCGATCCGATAGGTCAGGGGGAACGGGTGCAAATGCTAAGCAAGGATCTAAAACCACTCCATGGAATTGGAGTGCCCGAACATAATTATACCGGTAAGCAAATGCTGCTGAATGGGGAGCATTTAAGTTCCTGGTTTACATGGGATTGTATCCGCTGTGTGGATTATCTGCTGAGCAGGCCTGAAGTAGATCCTAAACATATTGGGGTAACCGGAAATTCAGGCGGAGGAACTCAGGCCACCTGGTTTTGCGGGGTGGAATCACGACTGACCATGGCAGCTCCAAGCTGCTTTGTGGTTGGATTTGAGACTAATCTGAAGAATGAGCTTCCGGCCGACATTGAGCAATGCCCTCCGGGGGCAATAAGCCTCGGACTCGACCATCTGGATTTTATTGCAGCCATGGCTCCTAAGCCGGTTATTTTATTGGGTCAGGAAAAGGATTTTTTTGATGTCCGTGGTACAGATCATGCGGTTAAAGAGCTTAAAAAGATCTACAAATTGCTCGGTGCAGAGCAGAATATTCAGTTTTTTGCCGGACCTGAGTATCACGGTTTTTCGAAACATAACCGTGAGGCAATGTATTCCTGGTTCAACAGGGTAACGAAGATTTCAGATGCAAAATCAGAACCTGAGCTTAGTCTTGAAGAAATAGAATTGCTTTCTTGTACTCCCAAGGGACAGGTTGGAGAAAGTAATCCCTATACTCTGACAAGTTTTACCAGGAAGTTTTCTCAAAATTCTAAATCAGGGAGGGGAATGCCCGGCGGTCAGGATCTGAAAAAGAAAATTTTGTCAGTCCTAAAGCTTCCGGCTATTTCGGGAATACCCAATTACCGCATTTTGAGGCCTTTACCCGGCAGACAGTATCCAAAAAAGTTTTCAGCATGCTATGCCATTGAAACAGAAGCCGGAATTACAATTCCTGTTTATCGATTGTCAGATACTGAATTATATTCGCGCCCGCCGGCAGGTGTAAAGCGGGCCATATTGTATGTTTCGCATCTTTCAGCAGATGAAGAATTGCGGAGGGAGGCTTTGATCAAAGATATGATCAGTGCAGAACCCGAATCGGCGATATATGCATGTGATGTAAGGGGTGTCGGAGAGTCAAAGCCCAATACTTGTGCAGATGATTTCTTCGGCGCATACGGAAACGATTATTTCTATGCTGCACACAGCATCATGCTGAACTCTACCTATACCGGACAAAAAACATATGATCTTCTGCGAATCATTGACTGGCTGAGATCATGCGGGCACGAAGAGATCCACCTGGTTGCAAAAGGCTGGGGGGCCATTCCGGCAACATTTACGGCAGTGCTCTCAGATAAGGTTACACAGGTAACGCTTAAACAGGCATTGAAAAGCTATTCAGATATTGCAGAAAATGCTGAATTCAACTGGCCCTTATCAACTTTGCTGCCGGGAGTATTAAAGCAATTTGATCTTCCGGATTGTTACCGGGAGCTTGGCCCGAAAAAGCTGGTTCAGATTGAAGCGGTGGGCGCTGCAGGAGTTTAATGATTTTTTTAAGAGCCATTCATCACTAATTAGTTGATTTCTGGAGGCACTGCGCTCAAAAGAAAGAAGATTTTATTAAAATCTGGAGGAATGCAATAGCTTTCTCTGAGCTTGCTAAAGCTTAATTTTAAAGGCAAAATATTTCCAGGATGAATTTGAATTCATGTTTAAAATATTTACTACTTTTAACTAGAACTGCTGCGTCTTAATAAAAAAAAGAGAAGTGATAATTTGATAATAACCTTTGACTTAAACGTATGAAAAACCTTATTTTAATTTTCACATGTCTATTGTGTGCTATTCAGGTTCGTGCAGATAAAGCGCTTACTATAATCTGCAGCCCAAGTGAAGCCACTATTTATAAAGTTGGTGCTGATAAAAAGGAGATAAATATAGGAACTGGTAGTGCAGTTATTAAGATTGATAAAGATGAGCCGATCACAATTGTGATTCGCCTGGATGGATATAAGCCCTTTTCCAAGACCTATGTAAACTCCAAAAGCGTCGATTTACCGAAAGAAGACCGCATTGTTTTGGATACCAGGCTTGTGAGGGTCAATGCCCAGCCTTATGATGCTAAGATCTATATCGAAGGAGCTGTTCAGCCAGCCAGTACGGCCTGGGTTGAAGTTAGAAAAGATGCCACGGTAACCGTAGAAGTGAAGAAGCTGGGTTTTTTTACTAAACATAAGACCTACCATAACAGACAGGGTATGGATGTGCCGCCGATAGATGAGGTAATTACACTCACTGACAGGTCTATGTTTGTAAAGACTGTACCTTCAGATGTACAGATCATTGTAAATGGTAAGGTAATAGGAGAAGGTAATTCTGAAGTCGTTATTCCGGTGCAGACATGCGTAACGGTACAATACGTAAAGGAAGGATTTATCACCGTTGAGAAACAATATTGTGCTAAGGATGGCCAGCCTTTGCCACCTTTATCAGAGAATATTATTCTTAAAGACAGGCTCGTTGCCGTCAGAACAACCCCCGAGGATGCCACTGTGAAAATTGATGGTCGTGTGATGGGTACAGGAGAATATAAAGTTCGGATCCCTTTCGGACAGTGTGTAGAGGTAATTGTTGAAAAGGCAGGATTTGTTCCATCAAAAAAGAATTTCTGTAATGAGGATGGAGTGCAACCTCCGCCTGTTTCAGAACATTTGATCTTAGCTGTTGATGAAGCCTTTACCAGTTCTGTTCAGAGTGATCAGGCGAATATTAATTTCACGATTGAAACCGGCAGGCCTGAAGAAGATGCCTGGAAAATCCTGAGCCAGATAACCATGAATTACTTTGACAATATTGAGCTGGCTGACCGTGAGACAGGATATATTCGTACCAGCTGGAATGTGAAAAATTTCCTGAACAATACCATCAGAACCAGGATTATAGTGAAGCAGGCAGATATATTGCCATTAAAATACACGATTAAATTAATCAGTGAATATAGCGGTAAGGCAAAAACCAGCGTCAAGGAAGATGAATCTTTCCTGCCCTGGGACAGAATTCTGAATACCTATAAAGATGTGATTTCTGAGTATCAGTCGAGGTTAAGGTAATTCACTGTTTTAGGCAAATTAAATTATTCTGAAGGCATGGGCTTAAAGTCCGTGTCTTTCTTGAATAGGTCTTTTCTGAATAAGAAGGGGGTGTTTTAGGATTTTCTAAAAAGAATCTATTACTATAAGTGCAACACTATAGGTTGCGGGAATAACAAGAATGCCAAATCGCTCAATCAAACATTTGAACAGATATTGGAATCATTCAAACTTGATATTGTTTCTGAGTTGATACACCTGATAAAGGAGCAGACAGTTGCAACCTTTAATCAGCTTACCAAAGGCCGGGAAGATGAATATATGCTTCTGCAAAAGCAACTCAATGAACTTAATCAAAGGATCATGCGCCTGAAGGAACGCTTCATCACTGAAGACATCAATCGTGACCTATACCTCAAATACTCTGAAAAATATAACATTGAGAAAAAGGAATTTGAAGACAACTTAATGAAAGCATCAAATAGGGTGCCGAACCTCGAAGAGTGTGTCGAAAAAGCAATCAATTTCTCTTCAAAATTGCCCTCTAAATGGACTACAGCCGATTATACGACCAAGCAACAGATCCAATTCTTATTCTTTCCTGAAGGGATTAGATATAATAAGAAAATTGATAAGTGTCGAACCACAAGGGTAAATAGCGTTTTCGCTTACATTGCCCATCTAAAGCAGGATTTGAGCCAACAAAAAAGAGGCATTCCAGAATTAAATCTGGATTATGCCTCTTTGTAGCGGGAACCGGCGAAATGTCGAACTTTTTGGGTGACCTAAACGTGATATCAGGGGTAAATATTTAATCTAGCCCAAAAGGGAGATTCTTTGAACACTTATTAGTCTTTTTGGAGGCATTAGAGCCGATTTTGCACTAATCATCGTTTTGCACGCTACAATATAGTTTAATCATATCGGCTCATCATAGCCGGTTATATCAATGCCTTAATTTTACCCTGGTGCTCTTCCTCTATAGGATAAAATTACGCCTCTTGATTTCCCCATTTAAGGCGCACCGGGGTACCTATCTGAGCTTTGCAGATGAGGAGTTGATGCAATCGGAACTATTTTCGCAGGCGTTTTGAAACCAGCTTTTGATAAATACACTGTATCCTTTTAATCTCCTCATCTGTTAAATTCATAGTTTCCTTCAGAATTTTCGAATCATTTATAAGTAATATTTCTGAAATAGCTGATTTTTTTTCAAATGCTTTAACATAAATTTCAAATGCTTTACTATCAATAACGGTCATCGGAACTGGAAGTTTTTTAAATTCTTTAGGGGTTAACTCAAGGACTCCACCTCCATAATATCGACCTTCTAATTCAGCGAACAGTAATGTGAATGAGTTATAGAATGAATATATTAAACTATTTATATCATAGTTTGACTTCATTTGTATTTTAT
>JBAZCD010000124.1:0-7592 GCA_041671205.1 Pedobacter sp. | reverse complement strand
AATCTCCCTGTTATTGTCATGCCGCATGGGGCGCCGGACCTAAGGAATAGCTGGGGATATAATTCTGAGGTGCAGTTTCTTGCGAGCAGGGGTTATGCGGTGTTTCAGGTCAACTTCAGAGGTACGAAAGGTTATGGGAAAAAGTTCTGGATAGCCGGGTTTAAAGAATGGGGAGGTAAAATGCAGGAGGACATCACAGATGGGGTACGCTGGCTGATCTCCCAGAAAATTGCAGATCCTTCGCGTATTGGGATCTATGGATATAGTTTTGGTGGATTTTCTGCACTTCACGGACTGACCACTGTGCCTGAACTTTACAAATGTGGCGCTTCCTATTCAGGTTTTACTAATCTGTTTACTTATCTGAAGGATACACCTCCATATTTGATGCCCTACAAGCAGATGTATAATGAAACGGTTGGCAATCCGGAAACAGATGCTGATTATTTCAGGGCGGTTTCCCCGATTTTCCATACGGAAAAGATTAAAGTACCTGTTCTGATCGCTCAGGGAGCATGGGACCCCCGGGTTAATATGAATGAAACCAATCAATTCGTTAAGGAGTTAAAAAAGAAAAAAGTACCCGTAACTTATATCTTAAATGAAGATGAGGGGCATTCTTTTAAGAGCAATGAGAACAAGCTTGAACTTTACAGGGAACTCGAAATATTTCTTCAGAGGAACCTAAGACGGGAATAGCGGATGAAGGAATATCAGCAAATATACCGTAAGAATTTCTCCCTGGTTATTTTTTTCCTGATCCTTGTTACAGCCGCAATGGGAGGGGCCATGTACCTGGCTTATAACCTGACATCCAAATACGTTGAGAACGAGTTTGCATCCCAGAAAATAGATGTTCTGGAAGAAACGGTTAAGCCTTACAATAGTTTTTTTCAGAACAAGATTCCGGAAATATCTTTTTACCAGGGTTATTTGGATTCTGCTCAGGCTGCCAAATATATTGATACTGTTTTCCGGAAATTTCAATTTGTGGAGCGGGTTGTTTTCTATGATGCCGGAATAAGTAATCATAAAATACCTGATGGAATTCGGGTGAACAATTTCTCAATGGGGCCAAAATCAGTTTACCAGTTTGGAAGGGATATTCCCAAAGATTCCATTGTGTTATTTAAAAAGGATCGTCCGAACAATTTATTCTCTTTAAAAACAGGGGATGAGTTTAATAAAATGGCGATCAAGTTCAGCGGGTTTGTTGAATCAGCAGATACCAGCATGGCATTGAAGGATGATGATCGTTTTAGTGTTTTTTACAGCATTATGTCGAACAGGATCACCTATATGAATATTCCCAGACGTGAGGAGTTAAAGATTTATAAGGATCTGATGCATATGGAGAAACCTTTATCTCCGGTATTTGAAATGGATATGCTCACATTCTATTTAAATCCGTTTAAATTACAGATAATCAATACGAATCCTGAATTATATCAGTACATCAGTATTAAGCCTTTGGTGTATGAGTTGCTGGATAATAATTCTGAGATCATTAGTAATGATCTTCCGCTATCCGGACCATTTTCAGACTATAAACTGTATTTCAGTTCGAGCAAAGACTTTTTAAGACGAGAGATAAATGCCCGTTTCAGGCCGATTGCAGGTGGTTTGTTTATTATCTATTCAGTACTGGTTCTTATTGGATATTTAATCTATCGTAATCTGAATATAAACAGTAAGCTGTTTAAACTTCAGTATGACTTTATTAATAATCTGACACATGAATTTAAAACACCCGTCAGTGTTATTAAAATTGCCGGAAATAATATCAGAAGCGCCACCAATCTTTCTGATCGTGAACGGCTGCATTATGGAAAAATTCTGGATGAAGAAGCAGATAAGCTTAATGATCTGATGAATAAATTACTGTCGTTTGCCCAGATCGAAAACAAAGCCATAAAATTGAAGCCGGAGCATATTAATCTGGAAGTATTCTGCCAGAATATGATCGATAGCTACCAGGTTAAATATCCGGGGTTTGAAATTGACTGCAATATTGAAGGAGTTGAGCATTTTAGAACAGATCCGGTACTTCTGGGCAGTATCTTCCAGAATCTGATTGACAATGCCTATAAATATTCTAATCCTGACAGGAAAATATTGAAAATCACAATACAAAAGATAAAGCATCGAATTGTATTCAAATTTGTGGATCAGGGGATTGGAATACCCGACAAAGATATTAAAAACATTTTCAAAAAATTTTTTAGAGTGGAAAACCAGTATAATCAACAGGGAAGTGTGGGTTTAGGTTTGGCATTCTGTGCAGAACTGATTAGATTTATGAACGGAACAATTACAGTAAAGAGTGTGGAAGGAAAGGGAACTGAGTTTAATATTGAATTGCCTTACGAAATATAGACATGCGAAAAGAAATAAAAGTTGCAGTTATTGAAGATGATGAGAATCTTCGGTTTTTAGTTGTTCATCGTTTGCATACCGAAGGATATAAGGTTATTGAAGCTGCTGATGGACAGATTGCTGAGGAACTGATTATGAGCGAACAGCCGGATATTGTGCTTCTTGACTGGATGCTGCCTTCTAAGCAGGGTTCAGAAGTTTGCCAGAACGTTCGTAAACTCGGCTTTGATAATCTGATCATCATGATGACAGCCAAAGCACAGGACATTGATAAAATTGATGCCTACAATTTTGGAGTATCTGATTATGTGACCAAACCCTTCAATATGGATGTGCTAGTTGCACTGATTGAAAATAAGGTAAAATTCTTTATCAATAATGAGAAGTCCGAAATATATAAATTCGGAAACATGGAGCATCACCCCAACACGCATTCCTTAATGCGCGATGGAAAGAAAATAGAACTTACTATACTTGAAAATAGAATTCTTCTTTATTTTTTAAAGAATGCAAATACTGTAATAAACCGCGACGAATTAATGATGGTTGTTTGGGGTTATAATTCTGATGTAAATACGCGTACACTGGACATGCATATCGTTCGTCTCCGTAAAAAGATTGAAAGTAATCCCGACAGGCCGCATTTCATGCAAACTGTTCGCGGAGTGGGTTATAAGTTCATCATTGATTAGAACACTTTGAATTTGCAGGTAAAAGCTGCAGGCTCATTATAATTTGATCAGCATCCTTTCGAACCGTTCTCTCCATTCTTCTGTTAATTCTGGCAGGTTAACCAAACGCTGAAGCCATTCTTTATTTTCCGGGTCATGGTATCGGACAAAGTTCACATCCATAACAGAGATTTTTTCAGAATGCGCGCTAATATGAATCAGCGTATCGGTTTTTCTGACAAATCCGGGTTTGATGGTTCTCAGGTAAAATCCCGTAAATCCGCTTTGCTGTAAATGAACCGGAAATTGTTTGTAATTATATCTGATGCCGATCATATAGCAGGGTCCGCGGGGTTCTGAAACCTCTACTATTGCTTCGCCCAGCTTGTATCGGTCGCCTATAAAAACATTCTCTTCATTTGCATTTAATCCGCTGAGTGTCAGGTTTTCTCCAAAAGCGGCAGGACCCAGATCAAAACCAAGTTCAGCCTTCCATTTTGAAAAATGGTCAGAATTATAGCAGCAAACAGCTTTATCATTTCCTCCGTGATGTTTTGTGTCCTGAACCATATCACCGATGAACCCGGTCATTCCTAACTCAATACTATCGCCCGAAATAGGTAGTTTCCGGTATGCTGTTTGGGCAGATTGGTGCTCTGAGACTAAAAGCTCGGCCTTCCCAAGTACATTGACAGATAAAATATCAATATTTTTCATAGCATGATGGAGCTGCATAAGAGCAGCATAATAAATTGAATGATCATCGTTCCATCCAGATAAAGGAAGTAATAATATTCATTTTTCTCCCATTTAGATCTGAAAATAAGCCATCCGGCTAATATAATGGTCAGTGTTAAGCCAAAGAAATTACTGTCAAATCTATCTGTAAAGAGGAATAGTAAAATGAGGTATGCTCCAAGCAGTCCCTGACAGATTAACAGGGTCCATCTTTCACCGATCAGCACCGGTATGGTTTTCAATTCATTAAATCTATCCTGATAGAGGTCGCGAATATCAAAGGGCACAGTGATGGCTGCAATAAAGAGAAAGCGCTTTGCAATCAATAATATCGTATCATTTAATGTTATCTGAGCCCCCTGATTACTTTCAATCTCAAGGATAGGGAGTAATACGCAGCTCAGTGCCCAGACTGTAGCAATAAGGAATAATTTTATGCCCGGAATATTTCGCAGACCAAATCTTTTATCCTGCAAGGTAAATATGGGCAGGCTGTATGACACAGAAATCAGGGCAAGGGCTGTCAGCAGAATCTTTGAAGAAGTACTCAGGAAGAGACTAAGCGGAAGTACAGAAAAAACCGAAATGATCGTCAGTGTGATCATTAGCCTGTAATGTGAAAATATCCACCTTACTCTTCTGAAAGCTGAATTTTCGGGATTTTTAGGTTTTGAAAGAAGTATGCTGAAGTTATATAATGCCAGGGTTGAACAGAATAGCAGACCCAATACATACTTATCCGGTTTGACCTGCAGTAACTGATAGGTTACCAAACCCTGGGCTACCGCACATAAAGCAATGAATATATTGCTGAATAACAAAAGGTCAATACTTTGCCTCAGGAATTTGCTCATAAATTGAACCCGGGTTCAGTTCATGAATTTCCCGGGCGTAGTTCAAATATCGTAATTTCGGGTAAGATTCCAACCCGCCCCGGGTAGCCTAAGAACCCAAACCCCACATTGACATATAACTGCTGTTGTTTCTCTTGGTAATGCCCTGCCCATTCTTTATAAACATATTGTGCCGGGCTCCACTGGAATTTTTCTGTGACCAGTCCAAACTGCATACCATGAGTATGCCCGCTGAACATGGCATCGATCTGAGGATACCCGGGCAGAACCTGTGCCCTCCAGTGTGAAGGATCATGTGACAGTAATAGTTTTACGGGAACATCATCGGTGTCTTTTACCGCCAGGTCCATACGGCCGTATTTTGTAAAACGTCCAGCACCCCAGTTTTCAATCCCCAAAACGGCAATTTCTTCTCCGTCTACTTTTAATCTGCGGTTCTCGTTTAAAAGCAGGTCCCAGCCCATATTCTTATGGGTTTGTTTAACATCTGACAGATTCTTTATTTTGGCTGCAGAAGATCCGGGACCATAGTGATAATCACCATAATCATGATTTCCAAGGACTGAAAATACACCCAGTGGAGCCTGTATTTTAGAGAAGATGTCCTGATAGTCTCTCATTTCAGAGGCCATATTGTTCACAAGGTCTCCGGTGAAAAATATCATATCAGGTTTTTCTTTCAATAACAATTCCACTCCCCCGATTACTGCCTTCCGGTCGTAAAAACTGCCTGAGTGAATATCAGACAGCTGGCCGAGTTTGATACCATCAAATGCTTTTGGCAGGTTTGGAAGATAGAGTGTGCGGCGTTTTATACGGTAATCATAGGCGCTGGATACCACCCCATACGTTAATGAAGCTAATGGTATGGCTGCTACCAGAGTTCCGGCTTTGATCAGGAACTCGGAACGGGGAATTACTGTTTCCTTGCCAGTCTCCCGTTCTTCTTTTCCTTTAAACTTCCGCCTGAGCCATACCATACCTCTTCTCAGATCATCGGCGATCAGGAAAGGCAAAATAAATATCTTCGATACAAAAGTGAGGAAGAAAACTACCAGTATGATGGAACGAAGCAGGAATTTGATGTTGAAAAATATACTGATAAACACCCCCGCGATCAGCAGAAAAGTATATCCCCACCAGATATAGGTAAAGGAAAGATGTTTTTTACCTTTCCATTTCCAGCTTACTGAGCGGATTGCCCTGTAAATGTATATATCAATAATAATAAGCAGGATGCTGATTATTATCAGTCCTAAAATCCGGTTAGTCATCGTTATTTTGTATACTTAATATCAGACAGATTAGAACTGCCCCCCATCCTCATTATATTCATCATCCTCATCATCTTTAAATTCAGAGCTGAAAAGACTGTTAAACATATCGTCAAAACCAAAGCCTTTATCGAGGAAGGATTTATTGATCAGTGAAAATTCTGAAAGACCATGCAATAAAAATTCCATTAACAGCACCTGTTGGTTTTTACTTAGATTCGGATGGAACTGTTTTATTACAGTTTTTAATCCCGGTACTGATTCCAATGCTTTAACATATTCTTCTAACGACAGGTCGTCCACCAGTTTGATCGTATTGCCTGCTGCAAACCAGTTGATAATATCAGCGTATGGATTAGCAGCCTTTGCCTTCTTTAACTTCTCAGGATCAGGGAAGTAGTTGATCATCAATGTTTTGATAGCTTTTCCAAGCAAAATGCTTGCTACTTTACTGGGGCCTTCAAGCTCCCCCTCATAAACGAGTTCAATCTTTCCGGTAATTGCGGGGATCACTCCAAGAAAATCGGAGATACGTACAAAGGTGTTGTTTTCGCCATTGAGCAACATTCTCCTTTCAGCGTTGCTGATCAGATTTTCATAGGCAGAAATGGTTAAGCGGGCAGATACGCCAGATTTTTTATCAATATATTCTGATTCGCGGGCTTCAAATGCGATCTGTTCAACCAGGTCCTTTACCAGTCCGTCGGCCTCAATATTTATACGCTGTGAAGCAGTTATCCTGGCTTCCTGCTGGGTAATTTTTCTTGAGATCTCAATGCTGCGCGGATAGTGGGTTAGTATCTGGCTCTCAATCCGGTCTTTCAGAGGAGTGACAATAGCCCCCCGATTGGTATAATCTTCCGGATTTGCAGTAAAGACAAACTGGATATCCAGGGGTAAACGAAGTTTGAATCCCCTGATCTGTATGTCTTTTTCCTGCAGGATATTGAAAAGAGCTACCTGAATACGTGCCTGCAGATCAGGCAATTCATTAATCACAAAAATTCCCCGGTGTGCCCGCGGAATTAATCCGAAATGAATCACTCTTTCATCAGAATAAGTTAGCTTTAAAGTAGCGGCCTTGATCGGATCAACATCGCCGATCAGATCGGCCACAGTAACATCCGGGGTTGCGAGTTTCTCTGTATATCGTTCAGAACGGTGCAGCCATGCAACAGGAGTTTCATCTCCCTTAATTTCAATGATATGATGCCCGAACCATGAGATTGGATCCAAAGGGTCTTCAAATAATTCAGAACCCTCAATATATGGGACGTATTCATCCAGTAAATTGATCATTAAACGTGCAATACGCGTTTTAGCCTGGCCGCGTAAACCCAAAAGTAAAATATTATGCTGCGATAAAATGGCGGTCTGCAGATCAGGGATCACAGTATCCTCATATCCGATGATCCCTTCCATCACCGTGTTCCTGTTTTTCAGTTCGCGGATCAGATTCTCCCGCAGCTCTTGTTTTACCGAACGGGAAACATAGCCTGAATCCTTTAATTCCTTTAGTGTTTTGATATGCAGCATATTCATCTATCCAGTTTCTATCTAAGCGTTCTTCTTCTATTTTTAATATAATCTTCAAAAATATATTCTACCAACCCTCTTAATGAGCTGTTGATTGCCTTACCTCCGTTGATTTCTGTAAACTGTCTGACAAATTGTTGCAG
>JBAZCD010000123.1:6762-7598 GCA_041671205.1 Pedobacter sp. | reverse complement strand
AACACTGAATCTGACTTCATGGGTACCAGGAGTTTTATTTTTACACCTCCCATAGAGGCAATGCATAAAGCATCCAGCAAACTATCATTAGGAATAAAATAGGGGCTGGTGATCAGGATATCATCGCTTGCCAGATTGATCGCCTGAAGTATGGCGTATAAAATAACCGGGCTTGGCGAGTCTGGTCCGCTTGCCGCAATCTGCACAATTTTATTCCCTTTTACAGGAATGGAAATCAGCGGAGGGAAAAATTTCTCGTTGGGTTCCAGTTTTACTTCGGCACAAAAATTCCAGTCGCAGAGAAAGAGATACTGAAGGTATTGCACTCCCGGTCCGTCAATCCGGACATGTGTATCCCGCCAGAAGAGCTTTTCAGGGTGTTTTTTATCATTGATGTATCTGTCGCTGACATTAATCCCTCCGATAAAGGCTGTCAACCCGTCTATTACAATGATCTTTCGGTGATTTCGGTAATTAAGCCGGTTCGCCAGAGTAATGAAACGCACCTTGAAAAATGGGAATACATTTATCCCTTGTGCTCTCATTCCGGGAATCATGGTTTTTCGTATAGCACGGCTCCCGTAATCGTCATAGATGAATCTCACATCAAGCCCTTCTTTGACTTTTTGTATCAGAATTTCTTCGATTTGTCTGCCGATCTTATCATCCTCGAAAATATAATATTCGATGTGAATATGATCTTTCGCCTCCTTCAGGGCTTTCAAAACATCCGGAAATTTATTCTCCCCGTTCACCATCAGTTTTACGGCATTATTTGAGGTCAGGGGACTAAGTGTGTCATTTAACAACATGTTCGCCAGCTCCGCATTGCTTTG
>JBAZCD010000123.1:0-6752 GCA_041671205.1 Pedobacter sp. | reverse complement strand
CACTCATGTTAAAGGTTTGCTTGGAATATTGGTAGATCTTTGCACGCAGTTTATCAGCCAGTTCACTATTCTCAACTAGCTTTTTACTGTACATTCTTCTGGTACGGTAGTTTATGCCAAAAGTGAAGTAAAATGCCATTCCAAGAAACGGAACAAAAATGGCAAATAATAAGTAGGCTAAACTCTTGGCGTTAGTTCGGGTATCATAAATAATTCGAAAGCAAACCAGAATCAGAATAAGCAGGTAGACTATCTGAAAAATAAGCAGCCAGTTCATTTCCATGAGTTGAAATAATATCCTGCATGAAGATATAGTATTTCCGCTAATACTAATTGCAGGGATACTATTTAATCTAAGCTGGTATTCAGGTTTTTGGCAGGCTATCCTGCAGCCTGATTATTTACCTTAATCATCCTGTTCTTATCCGCATAAAATGCAAGGATAACGAAGATCCATTGTAAATGCCCGGCCCAGGCTATCGCATTCACATCAGGAGGGGGCGGCCCGAACATATTTCCTGCCCGGATTTCAAACATTTTATCAGGAATGGCTTAGCCGTCAAATGATTGTGTTATTTTGCTTTTGATTTGCTCAGAATAGGAATGTTACGGGTCTTATTGGAAATTTAATATAAATATGAGACCTGGGTCATATTCTTATGCATAATTTAGTTTTAGCTTTGTGAATATCAAGATTTGTTCATGAATATCAGAATATTATTTTTCCTTTCAATAGTTCTTTTTTCTTGTGGAAATACTGTTGAAAAGATTAAGCCAAGCCTGGAGCCCATTTCTCAGTCGGTTTATGCCTCAGGAATACTTAAGAGTAAAGATCAGTACCAGGCTTATGCTTCGGTTAGCGGCATTGTTGATCAGGTATTTGTTGTTGAAGGCGACACCATAAAAAAGGGAGACCCCATTCTGACTGTCTCGAACAAAGTTCAGAAACTGAATGCAGAAAATGCCCGGATTGCTGCAGATTTTAATGAGCTGTCAGCAAATCAGGGTAAATTGAACGAAGCGGCTGCCCTAATAGAGTTTTCCGGAAATAAAATGCGAAACGATTCTGCCTTATTTTACAGGCAGAAAAATTTATGGGAACAGGAGATTGGGACAAAACTTGAACTGGAGCAGCGTGAATTAGCCTTCCAAAACTCAAAAAATGCTTATAATTCAGCTAAAATAAAGTATATTGACCTTAAGAGGCAGCTTAACTTTGCATCATCCCAGGCCAAAAAGAACCTTTTGATTTCTCAAACACTGGCAGGCGATTTTACCCTGAGAAGTGAAATGGATGGGATAGTCTATGACCTTGGCAAACTTAAAGGCGAGCTCGTTGGGCCTCAAACTCCATTGGCTGTGATTGGTGATGCGGATAAATTTATTCTGGAGATGCAGGTCGATGAAAATGATATTCTACTGGTCAGAAACGGCCTTAAGGTATTAGTCAATCTCGACAGCTATAAAGGAAAGGTATTCGAGGCAGTGGTGACCCGTATCAATCCGCTGATGAATGAACGGAATAAAACCTTTTTGGTTGAAGCTGAATTTGCCCAAAAACCTGCACGGATTTATCCCAACATAACTTTTGAGGCTAATATTGTTATTCAGGAGAAAGCTAAGGCAATGCTTATTCCAAGAAGTTACCTGTTTAAAGATTCCCTTGTAATTAAGAGCAGCGGGGATACTGTGCCTGTAAAAACAGGCCTGAAAGATTACCAGAAGATAGAGATCATCTCCGGAATCAGTTCTGAAGATGAACTGATAAAACCCGTCCAATGAATCTTAAACTGATTGCCGGCATTTCCCGTTCACTGTTGCTTGCCCGCTGGAAACAAACACTGGTGGCAGCTATAGGTGTTACTTTCAGTATCACCATGTTTGTCAGCCTGCTCAGCTTTATGTCTGGATTAAATGACCTTCTTGACGGTTTAATTATTAATCGTACTCCCCATATCCGTTTGTACAATGAAATAAAACCTTCCGATCAGCAGCCGGTAAGCCTTTCTGAAAAGTATAGGGATTATCACAATTTTATCAGCACAATCAAGCCTAAAAAGGAACGACTTGAAATTTATAATAATACTGCAATTATGAATTTTCTTAAAACGGATGATCGTATTCTTGGTATTGCGCCTAAAATTACCACTCAGGTATTTTATAATATTGGGGCTATTGATCTCACCGGTGTAATAAACGGAATTGATGTGGAGGCAGAAAATAAATTGTTTCTATTTCAGGATTATGTCACTGAAGGTAATTATATAGATCTTAAAAATACTCCCAACAGCATTATCATCGGGAAGGGGCTGGCAGATAAGATACTGGCCAGTATCGGCGATGTGATTCAGGTTACAACAGTTAAGGGGGAACGTCAGTCATTAAAAGTTGTTGGATATTTTCAATCAGGCTTGCAGGATATAGATAACTCACAGAGCTATGCATCGATTACCACCACCCAGAAACTTTTGGCTGAGCCGAATACCTATATAACGGATATACAAATCAAACTGAAAGATATTGATCTGGCTCCGGCTGTTGCGCTGGAGTATCATCAACTATTTGATCTGGAAGCAATAGATATTCAAACGGCCAATTCTCAGTTTGAAACAGGCAGTTCGATACGAACCTTAATCTCTTATTCTGTTGGGATTACTTTGCTGGTTGTAGCCGGTTTTGGTATCTATAACATACTGAATATGATGATCTACGAGAAAATGGATTCGATCGCAATTTTAAAGGCTACTGGTTTTTCAGGCCGGGATGTAAACCTGATCTTTATTACAATCGCGCTGAGTATAGGTATTTTCGGTGGACTCCTTGGCCTGCTATTCGGATTCAGCCTTTCTGCGTTTATTGACCAGATTCCATTTAATACAGCAGCATTGCCTACGATAAAATCGTATCCTATCAATTATAATCCTAAGTTCTACGCCATAGGAGCCGCTTTTTCAATTGTTACTACCTATCTGGCAGGTTATTTCCCCTCGCGTAAGGCCAGTAAGATCGATCCGGTAATTATAATCAGGGGAAAATAAGATGGAGCATAAAATTCTCGAAGCCAGAACTATTTCCAGGTATTTCCATGACCCGATCACATTTCAGGTCTTAAAAGAGATCAATTTCTCTGTGAACAAAGGTGATTTTGTTTCAGTAATCGGTAAATCAGGCTGCGGCAAGTCAACTTTACTTTATATACTTTCAACAATGGACACCGATTATGAAGGTGATCTTTTGATTGAAGGGGAAAGTATGAGGAACAGAAAGGAGGCTGAACTTGCCAGGGTAAGAAACGAGAAAATAGGTTTTGTTTTTCAGTTTCATTACCTCCTGAATGAATTCTCTGTCTTAAAAAATGTGATGCTTCCCGGTTTAAAGCTGGGGAAATACTCAGAGCAGGAAGTGGAACACAGAGCCTACGAAAAGTTAAAGATACTTGGGATTGAAACAGAAGCTCTGAAAAAACCGAATCAGGTATCCGGAGGGCAAAAGCAGCGTATTGCCATTGCCCGTGCTCTGATTAATGACCCTCTGATTATTATGGGGGATGAGCCAACCGGAAATCTGGATAAGAAGAACAGTGAGATCGTTTTCAGTATTTTTCAGGAACTGGCTGAAGTTTATAATCAGTCCCTGCTGATCGTAACCCACGATAATGAATTTGCAAGCCGAACAGATCGGATTATTGAAATGGAAGACGGGAAAATTATTAAAATGTAGATTGATTGGAATAATTCTGTCGTTTTATTCGGTTATGCGATTACAGAGATCTTCAACCTCCGAAATTATTTTTTTGATCCGGAGGTCTGAAATTTGAATTTCTTTTAGAATTTTTTCCTTGCCGGCAAGGCTCTTACATAAGATGATTCCCTTATCGAGTAATTGCTGTTTTTCGTACTTGCTTAAGGTAAGTAAACTGGTCAGAGGGTGCAAACCCGACTGGTCAATGAGTGATTTTAGACTTTTTCCGGCTGGGTAATCCCAGCTGAGCAGGTACATTCCCATACACAGTCCATACTTGAGGGCATCACTTGAGAACCGGGTATTGGTAACCAGTCCGCCAAGAAATTTCCTGTCATTATGCCCAAGCTTCTCTTTTAATTTTTCTTCAACATCCCTGAATCTGGAATAAATGTAGAGCGGGACTTTAACATCGCAGAACCGGCGCTGGTCGCTGTGGAATTTACATTCCAAAACGATGTGTTGATTTCCATTTTCAGCAATAATGTCAATCTCATGGCTTACGCAGTGACCCTCAACAATATTCCCAACCTCAGTCGAATAGTTTTTAAATTTCAACAATTCACTAATATAATTTTCAAAAGGGAAACCCGTAGGCCCTAATTCAAGTATGGATTGTTTGAGTTTATACCTGGAGGCAGAGTGTGAAGAATTCTTCCGAAGATAGGAGAATGCCATCCGGTAGATTTCTTTGGTAGAAATGGAATCGTGAAGCTCAGTTCTTACTTTTTCAATCACCTGATCAATGACTTCATCTTCTGCTTTGGAACGTTTTAGTGAGCGCCTTAGTTTTTCTTCATCAAACAGGACTTTATCGCCCGACATCTTGGTTACATAAATCAGTTTGGGATCCATTAGTGATTTTATGAAATATTTGCGTGATTCTTTAAATTCCTTCTGTAGAATTCCGGCAAATTAAGAATGTTTTGCTAAAGTTTAGCGGCCGTATTTTAAAATAAGTGCCAATTGTCCCGCATGATAGGCTGTATGAGTAATGATACGTCCCAGTGCTTCCGATTTGGTTTTGGTTCCAAACTCCTTTGTATTGATAGGGTCTTCCCAGGCTTCGTCATTTTGTATTGAAATGGCGGTCTTTAAGCCCTCGTAAGCGTGCAGATTATATTCAAGCAGATCCTGTAGGTCAGTCCATTCTCCTGTGTCATGCTGATCGATAATGGTTTTGGCATGTACCTGAACGCCTTCTGTTTTAAATACATTTTTGGCGAACAGCAGTTCGACATCAGCAATATGGCGAATAATAAAACCGGCAGAGTTAGGTGCTGGTGCTAAAGTCTTTTTCAGATCCTCTTCTTTGATCTCAGATAATAATTTTGAAAATCGGGTCCGTCCTTCTTCCCATAGTCTGAGAAAATGCTGATTACTGCTCATAAAATATTTGCCTTATGCTTGTTTTTTTAATTGAGTTATTCGATTAATGACTGAATATGTTTCATTTTTTCTCAATTTATCTGCCTGAATAAATTCAATGGTTATTAACCAGTTTCCGGAGCAGATACTGATAAGATGTCCGCCTGAAAAAAAGATAAAGCTACGCTATGAGCAGATTTGACGAAACCTGACTGCTAATCAATTAAGGGAAAAAGGCACTTACTTTTTTTCTTTAGGTGCTGTTGATAAACCAAAGGGTAAATAAAGGGGGCAAAAACTCAGGAAACTTGTCAGAATGAACACTGCTGCTACAACAAGCAGGATGATTGCTAATGTTCCTGAAATAACCTGTGTGAAATAAAGTACCCCGATTATTATTGCTGCAAGAATTCTAATAACCTTATCGGTATTACCCATGTTTGCTTTCATATGCTTTTGTTTAATCTGTTTATTAAATATAATAAATTTTTTATTTAATAAAATGATTCTGAGTGTATTCCATAATAATTAGTTAATTCATCCGCAATAGATTTTCGATTTAACCAGGGCTTTATTTCTTTTTCTTAACAGTGGAGATTTCTTTTGCCCGCTGTAAGGCATCATTGATATTCAGAAGGATATTGTGCTTATCTATAATTGAATATACCTGTGCTTTCAATAATTCATGTCTGACATCATGATTAGCTTCTGAAAGAATAATTTTTGTGCCTTTAGCCTGCATCTGAAGGCACATTTCCTTTAGCCGGTTAATTCCGGTTGCATCTATAAACGGTACATGTCTCATTCTTAAAACAAGGATCTCCGGCTGTTTATTGAGGTCTGTGATTACTTCCTGAAATTTTTGTGAAGCACCGAAAAACAGGGGGCCGTTAATTTCATAGATCAGTACGTTTTTGGGAATTTCCGTTAATTCTTCTTCAAACAGAGTTCCTTCACTCTCATTTTTTAGATCCAGCAGGCTTCCGGAGGTCTTTATTGATGTTGTTTCGCTCATTCTCTTCATAAAAATAAAGCTGGAAAGGATCATTCCCGTTTCGATGGCTATGATCAGATCGAAGAATACAGTGAGAAAAAATGAACTGAGAAGCACAATCACGTCCATCCGGTTACTTCTCAACATCGTAAAGAAATGATGCCATTCGCTAATATGCCAGGCAACAACAACAAGTATTCCGGCCAGGCAAGACAATGGAATAAGTTTGGCGACCGGTGCGAGTAAAAGCATGATCAGGAGGAGAATCAATGCATGAACAATACCAGCAACAGGGGTTCTTCCTCCATTTTTAATATTGGTAGCTGTTCTGGCGATGGCTCCCGTAGCCGGGATACCACCAAACAATCCCGAAAAAATATTTGCGGCTCCCTGGGCCACCAATTCCATGTTGGAGCGATGCCGGCCACCGATCATTCCGTCGGCTACAACAGCAGAGAGGAGCGATTCAATACTTCCCAGCAGGGCAATGGCAATAGCCGGTTGTATGAGAAGCTTGATCGTCGCGAAATCGATATCAGGTATCGAAGGTATTGAGATTTTATTGGGTATCTCACCGAATTTACTTTCAATCGTTTCTACTGGCAGATTGAAGAAGTATACCAGTCCGGTACTCATAATAATGACAACG
>JBAZCD010000122.1:0-7607 GCA_041671205.1 Pedobacter sp. | reverse complement strand
TCAGTTTAACCAGTTTATTATCATCAAGCGTATATAAATAGAACGATCCCGGATTACGGTCTGTATACGTCCTGATAATAAATTTCTTCTCAGAAGCATCAGAACTGGCAATCTTTATTTCAGTATTCGGAAGTAATTTTTCAAGCTTACCGAATGTGGTTCTGGTAATATCGTCAAGATAATAACGCTCTTTCTTCCAGGTTTCATAACCGGCATAGATCAGTTTACCACGATTGATAGAATAAGTCGCTTCCGAAACATCCACTTCAGGATTACTGTAAATAACCCGATGCTCCTTCCCGCTGACACAGTCCAGTTCCACCAAAGCCATTTTATCACGGTTTTGATTCGACAAGGCATATATACACCTATTATCGGCACTAAAACCAACAGGAGATATGCTTGACTTGAAATTATTGGTTAATACAGCCCTGAATTTAAGATTTTCTTTATCCCGATATAATAAAGTTTCATTGACCCCGTCACTTGCTATAGCCATCCGTAATTTACCGGCAGGATCAGAATACCATTGTGTAATGTTTCCCGGGTTTTCTGACAATAAGGATAATTCCCCTGTCTGAATATTTAATCTGTAGGCATCAAAAACTGTAGAATCCCGTCTGTTCAGAGCTACTAAAACCTGATCGTCATTCACCGGTCCTGAAGAAATTAATCTAATCCTGGTCTTTGCAAATGAAATCAGTTCCCTTTTATTGGTGCCATCAATTTTAACTGCAAAAATGCCGGGATTCTTATCCTGAGCCGCACCCTTTAAATACAATATCTCATTATTACTTGCCCAGAAATAGTTGGATATACTTCTGTTAGTGTCGCAGGTAAGCTGGGTTGTTTTTTTCCCATCTATGGTCTCTACATAAATATGTATCCGGTCATTATCAGGTTTCAGATAGGATATATAATTACCATCAGGTGAAACCAGGTAAGATGTTTTAATAGGAACATTGAAAAAATTTTCTATCGGTATCCGCTCCGTTGCCTTTTCCATTGAACACGACATCAGGGTGACTAATACTAAAAAGAAGAAACAAATTTTCGGTACCGGCATTATCAGATTAAATTAAATTCAAATTTCGTTCAAAATGCAAAAACATACTGCCCGGTATAAAAAGCAATGAAACATTACCTAAAAAAACAGTGCCAGACATTAGAACTAATCAGTCAAGTTAATAAATACATTCAGTAAGTAATTGAAAGCAATCGTAACAATTAAACTACAAGAATCATTTTCTCTCAGAATATTATTGAATAAGCCGAACTTTAATAATAAGCGTTTAGACGGATATAAATTTCAATAGTCTTATATTCAGGATCTTTATGCTGAGCGATATGTCTGGTCTGATGAAAAAAATTCTGTTACTGTTTTTAATTATTGCTTCCACTTCAGAACTAAGAGCCCAATTAAGCTCTGATGAAGTTCTAGCCGTACAATATTTTCAGTCGGGAGATTTTGAAAAAGCAGCAGTACTTTATGAAAAACTATTCAACAGGACTAAAAACGCAAGCTATTATGACCCTTACTTCAACTGTCTTCTCCGGATTAAAAAGTTTGATGAGGCCGAAAAACTGATCCGAGCTCTTCAGAGAAACAATCCTGAAAATTTTAACTATCCGGTTGATCTGGGGAGGGTCTATCAGGAACGTGGTGAACAGGAAAAAGCTATTGTTCTGTACAATAACCTGGTCAAAAATATGCCGGCAAATGAATTTGCCATTAAAGACCTGGCCATTACTTTTTATAGGGCAGAAGCTTATGATTTTTCCATCAAGACATTAATTTCAGGCAGAAAGCTCCTTAATGATGAAAAAGCGTTCACGCACGATCTGCTAAGTTTGTACAGATACCGGAAAGATAAGCCCATGCTGATCCAGGAATACATCCTCCTTTTAAGTGTGAATCCGGAATCATTACAGCAAGCACAAAATGTGCTGGGAAATATCCTGGAAAATAAAGACGATTTCGACCTGCTTAAGACTGCCATTATACGCCGCTTACAAAAAGATCCGCAGAATATAGTCCTGACAGAATTTCTTGCATGGCAATATGTACAGCAAAAGGATTTCGATATGGCATTAAGACAAACTCTGGCGCTTGACCGAAGGCTTAAGGAAGATGGAAGCAGGGTATTTGATTTATCAAGACTACTGGTATCAAATCAGGCATTTGACCAGGGAATTGAAGCCCTGAACTACCTGGTTGCAAAGGGTGAGCAAAGCCGGTATTATATCGCGGCAAAAGTAGATCTACTCAGTGTAAAAACAAAACAGCTTACCTCTGTCAAATTCAGTAAAGCAGACTTGCTGAAACTTGAAAACGATTATCAATCACTGCTGAATGAGTTTGGACGGAGTTCGGCTACGGCATTTGCAATCAGGCAACTCGCAAATCTTGAAGCCTTTTACCTTCAAAAACCTGATGAAGCTGCCAATCAACTGCAGAAACTACTTGAAATACCGGGAATGTCTCCGCTTATAATAGCTCAAACAAAACTGGAGCTCGGTGATATCTATATCCTGACCGGGGAGGTATGGGAAGCTGCACTCATTTACGGGCAGGTTGAAAAAGGATTTGCCAATGATACCTATGGACAGGAGGCCAGGTATAAAAATGCGAAACTATCTTATTTTCAGGGAGATTTTGTTTGGGCGAAAGCACAGCTGGATGTGTTAAAAAGTTCAACTTCGCAGCTGATTGCCAATGATGCACTTAATTTAAGTTTACTGATCTCTGATAACCTGCAAAATGAAAATGACACTGCGGCCCTGAAAAAATATTCAGAGGCTGACCTGAAAATCTTTAAAAATCAGCCGGAAGGAGCATTGGGTATCTTAGACAGCATCAATGTGCTTTACCCTTCCAACTCTCTGGCTGATGATATATTCATGGCCAAAGCGAAGCTCTTCCTGAAATCAAATGATACTGATCAGGCCATTATTCAGCTTCAGGCTATCTTAGATAATTACAGTGCCGATCTGTGGGGGGACGATGCAATTTTTATGCTGGCCGGTATTTATGAAACCAGGTTAAATCAGCCCGGAAAGGCACTTGAACTTTATCAGAGAATAATTAATGAATATTCAGGCAGCTTATACATTATTGAAGCAAGAAAGCGATTCAGAATGCTTAGAGGAGATAAACTGGGATAAACATCCTGCACTAAATTTTCAAAAACTCAATTCCTATCTTTGCGGCATGATATTATATAATGTTACTATAATTCTTGATGAGGATATACAGGATGACTGGCTGAAATGGATGCAGACAGAACATGTGAAAAGGGTGATGAATACAGGCTGCTTTGCCTCCAGCCGACTACTGAAGGTGCTGGATTCTCCGAATGAGGGTATTACCTATTGCATCCAGTACATTGCCGACTCCATGGAAAAGTACAATGAGTATAAACAAACCTATGCTGCAAGGCTTCAGGCTGATTTTCCGGAACAATTCCTGAATAAATTTGTAGATTTTCAAACTGTGATGGAATTTATTGGCTCCGAATGAACTTTATAAAAACAAAAATCAGGGATCTGTTTATTATAGAACCAAAACTTTGGAAAGATGGCCGGGGATATTTTTATGAAAGCTATAATCAGCGATCTTTCGATGAAGCCGGTATCCATGTCACTTTTGTGCAGGACAATCAGTCACAATCACAGAAAGGTGCTTTAAGGGGTTTGCATGCCCAATCAGAACCCTGTGCTCAGGGAAAACTGGTCAGGGTGATCAGGGGCCGGGTTACTGATGTTGCGGTTGATATCAGAAAGGATTCAGAAACATACGGACAGCACATCGCTATCGAATTGAGCGGAGATAATCACCTCATGCTATGGATACCTCCGGGATTTTTACATGGATTTGTGACTCTTGAAAATGATACTATATTCACTTATAAAGTAACCGGCTTGTATAATAAAGATTCAGAATTTGGTGTCATCTGGAATGATCCTGAACTGAATATTGATTGGGGAATTGATCAGGATGAAATAATCTTATCAGATAAAGATCAAGTCCTGCCCAGCTTTAAAGACCTGATCAGCCCCTTCTGAATTTACCGGATAAAAAAGCCGGAGCAAAAACTCCGGCTCAAATCTTTATTCTTAATACTGTTTATTTGATAAGATTATATAATTCATCCAGTTTTGGAGATAACACGATCTCAATTCGTCTGTTGCGGCTTCTGATATCTGCACTTGAACCCTCTTCAATTGGCTGGAATTCCCCTTTACCTGTAGCAGTTATCCTGCCATTCTCTATTTTCTCAGTTTCTGTTAAATATCTTACAACCGAAGTAGCCCGCAATACGCTCAAATCCCAGTTATCTTTGATCTGGCCCAGATTAACTACCCGCTGATTATCAGTATGTCCTTCAACAGAAATATTGATCTCAGGCTGAGTTTTCAGCACCTTGGCAAGCTCCTGCAAAGCAAGTTTTCCCTTATCATCAATTATTATACTTCCACTACTGAACAGTAGCTTATCTGTTAGCGAGACATAAACTTTACCATTGCGAATATCCACACTTAAACCACTTTGCTGAAAACCGAGCAAGGCTTTTTGCAGTTTATTTTTCAAAGCATTTGTTGCCTCATCCCGCTTGCGCAGGATATCCTCAACCTCTTTTAATCTGGCCTCCCGCTTTTCCAGATCGGCAGCAAGTTTTCTGATTTCCGAAGATGTATTTGATCGCAACGATATATAACTATCATCAAGTCCCTTTAATTTTTTTTCCAGGTCAGTGATCCTGGCCTGAAGTGAAGAACTATCAGATTTTAGCCTGGATATCTCTCCCTCCAGATTCGCAATTTTTGTCCTTGCCCCTTCCCAGCCAAGGGAAAGTGAATCTTTCTGAGCAAGCAAGGTATTGTACTTTTTCGGCGACATGACAACGCATGAAGCCAGGAAACCGATAGATAAAAGGAAGACAAAAGCTGAATAAACTAGTTTTCTCATATTGTAAATATTCATGAAGCAGCATTTCTCAAAAATGCAATAAATGGGTACAATGTTGCAAATCCATTGCACACTTCCTCAATGGCATTTGAACCGGATAATTCAGAAGTGTTCAGCGAATGTCTGAATGTAAAACTTTTTAGTTTTAAATACTCCATTTCGGGATGATCCAACTGGTATCCTTTAGGCAGGGTTTTTAATTTATGTTCGGAATCAATACTTCCGAAATACTGCTTTAAGGAAGGAGCATCGATGATCTCATGAAATTCAGCAGCATTATAATCAATCTCCTGACGAATCGCTTTCAGCATTTCTGCTTCGGGCATCCAGCATCCGCCTGCAAGAAATGATTCCTCAGGATGAATGTGCAAATAATACCCGGCCCCATTAAAGTTCTTACCATGCTTTGAAAAGCCGGCTCCGAAATTGGTTTTATAAGGAGTCTTGTCTTTGCTGAAACGGACATCCCGGTATATCCTCATCACGCATATCCCGGGATCAAGTCCGTAAGGGACTGTATTATCTATTTTTGAAAGCCCCTGAATTACCCCTGCAGCAAAATCAAGAACATTATTCTTTGCCTCATCATGTCTTAATTTATTCGCAAGAAACCAATCCCGATCATTATTGGCAGACAAATCCCTTAAAAAATCAAATGTTGCTGATTTTATCATCCGTATCGTAATCAGGGTAATACTTAATTTTTGGAGTTAATAAGTGCAGCAGGAATATCTTTGAATACCGGTAGTTTACAGGTGTAAGCAATAGAATTGCCACCAGGATACTGGAAATATATAACCAGGGCGATTTGTCATTTCCGGTTATCAGGTAGGTCAGGAGCCCCACATTAAGCATCTCGGCAACTACAAAAGCATAGCTAACATACATGGCTCCATAAAAATAACCCGGCTCAACTTCAAAACGCATTCCGCAATGTGAACAATACTCATTTGTCTTTTGAATATTGAAGCCGTACAATGATCCTGAAAACACCTTCCCCCTTCTGCACTTTGGACATTTCGCCGTAGCAATTGCTACAAATAAAGAAGTCTTGGACATAATGATAAAAAAATTAGATGAAAGGAATCAGAATATCAAATAAATTAAGTGTTGTACTTAATTCAAGTTAATCTTACTATCCTTTATATTCATATTGACATTTTTGCGTCTGTATTTCTTATACCAAAGAAATCCAATACCCGCAATAGCCAGATAGGGCGCAGCCAAAAGATATAAGATACCTTTATTTAATCCCTTACCTTCAGTATTCCCATTCTGAACAGAATTTTCAGCATTTAATGTACACATTGAGCACTGTGCTGACACTTCAGGTGAGCTAAGACAGGAAAATATCAGAATGAAACTTATAAGGGTTATTCTCAGCGTTTTCATAATGCAAAGATACGTTAAATTGAAGAATAAACATATTTCTGAGGTGCTATTCCATCATTCAGCAATACGTTTCCAGCAAATTAAGTTGTATTCCCGTTTTAAAATGTATAGTAAGGAGAGATCATAAGATATACAATAACCCCGCTAACTGTTACGTATAACCAAATTGGATAAGTCCAGCGGACCAGCTTCTTATGCTGCTCTACTTTCATCTGCAAACCTTTCTGGAAGCTGAATAGCACCAGTGGCAACACGACAGCGGCCAGAATAATATGAGTGATCAGAATAATATAATAGAAAGTCCTGATCAACCCTTCTCCCCCGTATGTGGTCTTTATTCCGGTAGCATGAAAGATGATGTATGAAACAAGAAAAAGGGAGGAAAAAATAAAAGTCAGGATATTGAGTATTTTATGGGTTCTGATATCCTTTTTTTTGATGAAATACAGGGACAGGAGGAGCAGAATACTGCAGGTTCCGTTAATGATTGCATTGAGCCCCGGAAGTGAGAGCACCCAGGATGGGATAGCACTTTTATCCGGGAAAATATTGAAAATTTTACTCTGAAGGACTACAACAACAATCAGTACAACAATTGACACTGCAGTAATAAGCTTTGAAATCCATTTATCATTCATCTCTATTCAGTTTATCAGGAGCAGATTGTTGAAGCTTAACGTTCCTTAATACTTCTTAACTCCTCTGTGATTAATAGTTTAATTTCATCAATAAGTAAGGTGATCTGCTCATTCCCAAGACTGGAATCATAATATCCTCTTATCCGTTTCTGGGGATCGATCAAAATGAGCATTGGGCTATGGATAATCTCCTTTCGCATGGTATCCTGTATTGCATCCACCAGAAAGTCTGATTTTGCTAAAGAGTAGATCAGTTGCTTATCACCGGTTAAGAAATCCCATTTTTTGTTTTCAGCCACATAAGGCTTACTGTATGCGGAAAGAACATCCGGAACATCATGATCAGGATCAACACTGATGGAAATAAAGCGCATCAGACGATTGTTATTGTAGATTTTAGCCACTCTCGCCATATCCTTATTCATATCACGGCAGAACAGCGGGCAGCGGGTATAAAAGAAATTAACTACAGTGATCTGATTACTATCCGCAGGGAATTTAACGGTATCTGCATTCTGATTGGGAAGACTGAAATCGCGTATTACGTGATAAATAGTATCTGGTATCTGCTTACCGCGTTTGGAGTGAAATGTTGCTGCTACTTGCTT
>JBAZCD010000121.1:0-7620 GCA_041671205.1 Pedobacter sp. | reverse complement strand
CCCGATCTTTACCGTAGAGAATTCACAGAAAGCAGGTATAATCTTTACAGCAGGTAATGATAAAGGCGTTGTTGAATGGAGTTTAAAGCCCCCTGGATTTATCAAGGTACTTTTCCCGGTAAAGTCATCTGTTTATGCCTTGCACTGCCCGGTTTCTGCCCCTCTCCTTCTGGCCGGCGAGCGAAGCGGACAGGTAGATGTATTTAATTTTGAAGAACAGGAGGTCAGCGGAGTTTTGCATCATCACAAGCTTCCGGTTTTTGATATCAAATCTGTGCCTTCGAAAAATGAACTGGTTATTTCTTCTGAAGATGGAACAGTAAGCATCTGGGATATTTCAAGCCTGAAATTATTATTTTCATTCAGGGTATCTTCAGAAAATGTCAGGGTGATCAGTATCAGCCCCGATGAAAAAACAGTAGTCTTTGGCTGTAAAGACAATACCATCAAAATATATAACCTGAATGACTACAGCCTGATTCACATCATTGATCAGCATACCTTGCCTGTCAGCTCAATTCAGTTCTCTCCGGATGGCAAATACCTCTTGTCAGGCAGCAGGGATGCCCAGTTAAAGATCTGGAGTACTGCTGACTATTCTCTGATCCGGAGTATCCCGGCACATTTATTTTCGGTCTACAGCATCGCCTTTCACCCCGAAAAGCCTTACCTGGCAACAGCCAGCAGAGATAAAAGTATCAAGATCTGGGATACTGAAAATTATATCCTGAAGAAAACGATCAGCATTGAAAAAGGATATAATGCTCATCACCTCTCCATTAATAAAATAATCTGGGAACCGGTAAACAATCAGCTTATTTCAGTGAGTGATGATAAACTGGTAAAGGTATGGGAGGTAGATTTTGAAGGATGAGTTTTATCGCTGCTGCTTGTTAGTTGCTGGTTGTTAGAGAATTCTCTTCATTATCAATTCTCAATCTCAATTATCAATTATCAATTAAACCTCTTAACAATCCTCAACTTATGTGTATACCTGTTCAGTTCTTTATTGAATATCCCCTGATTATCAATCGGATCGATCCTTACACAACCTGAAGCGTGAATAATCCTGCTGCTGTCGAGCATGATTCCTACGTGGGTAATCCGGCCTTCTTCATTATCAAAAAATGCCAGGTCGCCCGCTCTTGATTCCTGAATAAATCCAAGTAATTCACCCTGTTCGGCCTGCTGCCAGGCATCCCGTTTCAAATGGATCCCAAATTGTCTGAAAACCATTTGGCTTAACCCGGAACAATCAATTCCAAAAACTGAACGTCCTCCCCATAGATAGGGTGAATTAATATAAAACATAGCTGTATCATAAATGAAAGATCTGAACTCGTTTGCCTTTGCATTATGGGTTTGCCCCTCAAGTTTATACCTTGTCTCTCCCAGATAAAAATAATTATCTACAGTTTGCGGAATACAGGAACCCGCAAGCAGATTCATGCCTTCTGAATGATCGGTTTTGACCACACGATGTACGATCGATAATCCAAGAATAGAATTCAGATTGGCTATGCCTGCATGTGCTGTCTGACTGATCCCAACATATTGCTTATTGTCAATCCAGCCTTCATAATCATCATATGTTGTCAAAACCCTCGACCACTTATCATCGCTTTCAAGAATAGTAAAACAGTCGCCAAATAATAATTGTGAACTCATTTCACTTTTATCAGATGGTTCGGCTCTGAGCGGAACCAGCGAGAGATTACAAACACCAAACTGTTGATTCATATTGCAAATAAACCAATTTTAGATTAAATTGAGCGATAATTGAACGCTAAATACAAAAAACATAGCTCTTTTAACCAGATATACAATTATGATAAGTCCTGAAAACATTAACAGAATACTTATAGCGGTTGAAGACAGCCCCTATTCAGACCTGGCAGTGAATTACGGTGTTCTACTCGCTAGTAATCTTGGTTCAAAGATCATATTAATACATGCCGATGAAATTCCGATCGCTTCCTCCTATACCGCAGATCCATTATTAAACGAGTCGCCGGCCATGATTCCTGAACTGATGCATATACAGGAAGAAGCAAGTAAAAATCTTTTCAAAAGACTAAAAAAGCAGCATGGAGAAACCGTTGACATCTCAACTTATACCAGAATTGGCAGGCCTCAGGATGAGATTCTGTCAGTAGCTGAAGAATGCAAAGCCGACCTCATTATTCTGGGAACACACGGAAGAACCGGATTTGATCATTTTATTTCAGGAAGTGTTTCTGAAAGTGTTGCAAGAAAGGCAAAATGTCCGGTTTTGATCATTCCAAATCCGGAGAAGAAATAAATTTCAAAAAAACAGACATAAAAAAAGCGGCCTGAAGTATCAGTCCGCTTTTTTCTAACCTATCTGCTTACTCAACATGTAACCATGCCTTCTTGGCAAGCAATTCTTCACGGCTTTCGCGAACATCTTCATCATCAACACAGCAATCTACCGGACATACTGCGGCACACTGCGGTTCATCGTGGAAACCAACACATTCTGTACATTTATCAGAAACAATGTAATACACCTCATCCGAAATAGCCGCTTGTGCTTCTTCCGAGTTCAGCATGGTACCATCTCCAAAATCAATAAGCCCTTTTAAACTTGTGCCGTCAGAAAATCTCCAGGCCGCACCAGCATCATAAATTGCATTATTAGGGCATTCGGGCTCACAAGCCCCGCAGTTAATACACTCATCAGTGATTTTAATTGCCATTTTATCTAAAAGTCTATTTGTAAAGTTAATTTTGCACTAAAATTGAGCACTGCTCTTTTTAAATGTGGCACAAATATAACATTATTTGAAGTAAATTTTTGGATGAGTAAGATTTTGACAAGCAATCAACGAATCGTGGCTTTTGAGCAATTAGGCCATATCCTTGGAAACCCGGATAAACAAATAGCTGCCCTGATCAGCTCCGCACACCAATACAATGCCTGGTTCACACCTCAAAGCGCAGCAATGGCAGTCAGTGCAATAGCAGGTATGCTGAATAAAAATGATCTGGAGAAATGGATAACAGAATACAGTACAACAGAAGATCAGTCCATGCTCTCAGTTGGATTAATTCTTGCAGGAAATATCCCGATCGTTGGTTTTCATGATATTCTTTGTGTTCTGGCATCGGGGCATAAAGCTTTGATCAAACTTTCTTCTCAGGATCAAAAATTCATACCCTACATACTCGGCAAACTGATTGAAATCGAACCTGGTTTTGAGCAACAGATCAGTTTTATTGACCGGCTGAAAGACTTTGATGCCGTGATTGCTACCGGCAGCAATAATACCTCAAGATATTTCGAATATTATTTTAGTAAGGTGCCTCATATCATCCGGAAAAACCGGAACAGTGTGGCTGTACTGAGTGGCCATGAAAGCCCGGATGAACTGAAAGCACTGGGACATGATATTTTTGACTATTTCGGACTCGGGTGCAGAAATGTATCAAAACTATATGTTCCAAAGGGATATGATTTCAGTACATTTTTTGAATCTATAGAAGAGTTTAAATCAATTGCCGATCATCATAAATACAATAATAACTACGACTATAACAAGTCCATCTTCCTGGTCAATCTGGACCGGCACTTCGACAATGGCTTTTTATTATTAAAGGAAGATCTGCGCATCGCTTCGCCCCTGGCTGTAGTGTATTATGAAGAATATGATGACCCCGGAAAATTAGGGCAGGAATTATTGAGAAATGAAAGCCTGATTCAATGTGCCATTTCCAATTTTGAACTGCCATTGAATACAATTAAATTCGGAGAGAGTCAACGCCCCGGGCTCTGGGATTATGCGGATGGTGTGGATACGATGAAGTTCTTGGAGGAGCTGTAAGTTAGGTATTGTTTGTTACCTGTTATCATCTGTCAGTTGCCAGTTTGTGCATGCCTGAATAGCCTTGACCGATTTTAGTCAACTGTAAGTTAATTGTTGTTGTAATATCACTAAATGTCAAATGAACCAGAATCTGGTCTTGATTCTTGGTTCCTGATACCTGATACTTAAACTAAATATTTAACTTTGACCCTGATGTATGTAATTAAAGTTAAGGGGGGTGCAAAAATCCCGGATTATGTTCAATTACGTGATGAAAAATTCACACTTCTGGCGTATTTTCGTGTAGACCGGCCTGAAAAAGCACTGGAAAAAGCCGGACTGGCCAAACAGGCAGAATACATTATGGATAAAATTAAAAACCTGCCATTCGGGCAAATTTTAAAATTAGAACTATGACCGGCAACTCCGTTATAAAATTAGAAGGTGTAGATGTTTATCAGCAGAAACACCTGGTGCTCAGCAATGTAAATCTGCACATCAGTCCGGGTGAATTTGTGTTTCTGATCGGACAAACCGGATCAGGCAAAAGCAGTTTACTGAAGATCATCTATGGAGATCTGCACATATCAAACGGACAGGGTCAGATTGCCGGCTTTGATCTTAGAAAATTAGCTGAAAAAGATATTCCCTTTCTTCGCCGGAAGCTGGGAATTGTTTTTCAGGATTTTCAATTATTAACTGACCGTTCGATTGAGCAAAACCTCGAATTTGTAATGAAAGCCACCGGATGGAAGGATCAAAGACTAATTTCAGAACGTATACTGGATGTTCTTGAGAAGGTTGGTTTACGTTCAAAGGTCAAAAAAATGCCACATGAATTATCTGGCGGAGAGCAGCAGCGTGTAGTTATTGCCAGGGCTCTGCTCAATGATCCTGAATTAATTCTCGCTGATGAACCAACAGGAAATCTCGATCCTGAAACATCGGAAGAAATCGTTACGCTGTTAAAACTGATCAGTCAGTCGGGAACCGCCGTACTGATGGCCTCTCATGATTATCACATTATCAGAACATTTCCATCCAGAATTATTAAATGTGAAGGCGGACTGATTCATGAAGATGTGAAAATATAGCGTAAATTATAAAGAACAAAGATTAAAGGCAAGATTCTTATCCCTATGCTTGTTCTTAAAATAAATACTTTAACAAGGTCAATAAATCATTTCTTCCGTCTTTGTTCATTGCCCGTTTATCCTGAAATCAGCAAAAGCACTGACAGCTTGACTGATTTTATCTTTGGCAAAAAAATTGTCATTAGTTTATATGAATTTTTCAGAAATATTGAATAAAAAGAAGAATACCCAAATGGAAGATAATCAAAATCCTGAAAATACAGAGCAAAACGAAATGCTGGAAGAGAATGGAACCGGGAATAGCGAGGTTTCAAATAGTGAAGAAGAAACAGATGAGTCTTCTGAATCAGATAAAATCTCATTGACTGACGAAGATAAATTAAAGGCAGAAGCTGCAGAATGGCAGAACAAGTACCTCCGTTTATATGCCGAATTTGATAATTTTAAGCGACGCACAAGTAAAGAACGTTTAGAATTACTGCAAATAGCCGGAAAAGATGTCATTGTTGATCTCTTGCCCGTACTAGACGATTTTGAAAGGGCACAAAAATCGATGGAGACTGCTAATGAAATTATAGCAATAAAGGAAGGAGTAAAACTTGTTCATCATAAATTGAAGGGTATCCTGAACCAGAAGGGTTTGAAGGAAATGGAATCTATAGGCAAAGAATTTGATGCCGATCTGCATGAAGGAATAACCAGTATCCCCGCCTCTTCTGATAATTTGAAGGGCAAAGTGATTGATGAATTAGAAAAGGGATATTTACTGAATGATAAGGTAATCCGCTTTGCAAAAGTTATTATTGGTGCATAAAATAATATGCTGGCAATTATATTCGAATCAGAATCAATTGGTCAATTAAACCATATGCATATTGTTGAATTATAAAAATGGCTAAAAGAGATTATTACGACATACTTGGTGTCACACGCAGTTCAAGTGCCGATGAGATAAAAAAAGCTTATCGGAAAATGGCGATCAAATATCATCCGGATAAAAATCCGGGAGATAAGGCTTCTGAGGAAAGTTTTAAGGAAGCTGCAGAAGCTTATGAGGTTTTAAGCAATCAGGAAAAGAAAAAAAGGTATGATCAGTTTGGCCATGCCGGTGGTGCTTCAAGTCCGAATGGCGGTGCCTATGGTGGCGGTCACATGAACATGGAAGATATCTTCAGTCAATTTGGAGATATCTTTGGAGGTGGCGGCGGTGGAGGCAGCCCCTTTGATAGCTTTTTTGGTGGTCAGCAACAATCCCGGGGTGGCCGTCGTACAAGCCGCGGCAGTAACCTTCGGATCAAGGTAAAATTAAACCTTGAAGAAATAGCCAAAGGCGTTGAGAAAAAAGTAAAAGTCAATAAACAGATCATTTGTGATACCTGTGATGGCAGTGGTGCAAAAGATAAATCCTCTTTCAATACCTGCAGTACATGTAATGGAAGCGGGGCAGTAAGACGGGTAACCAATACCATTTTGGGACAGATGCAAACAACCAGCACCTGCCCTACCTGTAATGGTGAAGGAACGCAAATCACTTCAAAGTGTACAGTATGCCATGGCGATGGTTTAACACGCGGTGAAGAAACGATCAGTATCAACATTCCTGCCGGGGTAAGTGAAGGCATGCAGCTGTCAATGAGTGGCAAAGGGAACGCAGCCCCCAGAGGTGGTATTCCCGGCGACCTGATCATCCTCATTGAAGAAACACCCCATGAGTCATTAAAACGGGAAGGGAATAACGTTATTTACGACCTGCACATTAGTTTTATTGATGCAGCTATTGGCTCAAGCGTTGAGATTCCAACGATCGATGGCAAAGCCAAGATTAAAATCGAGCCCGGCACACAGGGAGGTAAAATTCTGCGATTGAAAGCAAAAGGGGTTCCCGAAGTAAACTCCTATCACAGAGGAGATCAGCTTATTTATGTCAATATCTGGACTCCGAAAGTTTTATCGAAAGACGAACGTGAGATTCTTGAAAGACTGAAAGAATCACCGAACTTTAAACCTCAACCGGGCAAAAATGAAAAGAGCTTTTTTGATAAAATGAAAGAATATTTCGAATAGAGAAAATTAATTTCTATTGAAAAAAACATCCGGAATCGGATGTTTTTTTTTGCAAATGAATCTGCTTAATCATCAAAAACGCATACCGATATTTTGTAAATTGAATTAATAATTTCTTTTCTGATGAAATCCATATTCATATGCCTGCTTTTCATGAGTTACACATTCTTCAGTTACGCTCAATTACCCGAACCGTCTGTGAAGTCTGTCAAAACAAGGTCTGTAATTAAGCTTTTAGGGAGTATTGATTCAAGTCTGACAATCAGGACAAATAATTTTGTTATTCAGATGTTTCTGATTAGAAATCCACCGGGTAGCGCCAATCAGGCTGAGGGCCATGAAATCAGTCATAAATTATTAATTAACGTGGCTGAATACGATGAATACCCTGTTTGGAAATTATATTCTATTGGCTCCTTTTTAAATCCGAGGATTTTTGAAGGAACTGATCATAAAAGCAAATATCAATTAACTATCGCACATGGCATTTATGATGACCGCAGACAAACTAAGCTGGAAATTTATTCAGACAGGCTTGTAATAGAATAGTCAGGCCTCCCTGCTCAATTGACTCTAAAATTTTACATGGATATATCATATTCCCTGATTTAAAACCATTAAATCCAATAGAAGTT
>JBAZCD010000120.1:0-7678 GCA_041671205.1 Pedobacter sp. | reverse complement strand
TGCTGGCTATCTGCGGCAGGTGAGTAATTGCTATTACCTGCATATTTTTTGATAATTTCTCCATAATATTTCCAACTCTTAATGCGACCTCACCGGAGATTCCGGTATCGATCTCATCAAATATTATGGTAGGAAGTGCGGTATGTACGGCAATAAGGGATTTGATGGACAACATCAGTCGCGAAAGCTCACCTCCTGAGGCGACTTTATTTATGGGCAATGGCGCCTGACCCTTATTTGCGCTAAATAAGAACCTGATCAGATCGTTTCCGTTAGTATCAAATTGTCCTTCCGGCAGTGTTTCATGCTGGATTTGCAAAACTGCATTCGGCATTCCAATTTCTGCAAGTGTCGTCATTACCTGAGTTTCAATTTTGGGAATGTTTGCTGCACGGTGCTGACTTATTTGTCCTGCCAGATCAATCATTTCCTGATGAAGCCTGACACTTTCAAGTTTTAACTTTTCAATGTCTTCATCTGCAAATAAGATGCTGCTGATCTTTTCTGAAAACTGATCCCGAACAGTGATTAGTTCGGTATCCGAGTTTGCGCGATGTTTCTTTTGTAAAGAATACAGGAGATCGAGGCGCTCATCTACCTCTTCAAGCCTTGATTCACTGACTAGACTTCTCTGTTCAATATCTTCAAGCTCTGAAATAACATCTTTGATCTCGATCAGGCAGCTATTTAGCCTGTGGCTTAAATTGCTTATTTCCGGTTTATACTTTTCTGCAATGGCCAGGTTGATCAAAGCCTCTTTAAGCTGTACGATAACAGAGGGTTCATTTTCGCTCAAAACCCCAATTGAAATGAGCAGACTTCTTTTGATTTCCTCGGCATGGCTTAATGCACTTTGTTCCTGCTCCAGTTCTTCCTGTTCGCCGGAGGCAATATTCGCTTGTTCCAGTTCATCATACTGAAACTGGAAATAATCCAGATCTGCTTTGTTCTGATCGCTCTGGCTGACGAGCTCTTTCAGACGGGACTGGACTTTTTTATAAGATCTATAGGTATTTCTGTATGCTTTTAGCAGATCTTCATTTTCAGCAAGGATGTCAATTACAAGAAGCTGAAAATCCTCATCATTGATCTCAAGAGTGGCATGCTGCGAATGAACATCGATCAGTTTTTCTCCCAGTTTTTTTAGAATAGCCAGGTTTACCGGAGTATCATTAATAAAGGCACGGGTTTTCCCATCAGCGGAAATTTCCCTTCTCAGTACGGTTTCCCGGTCATAATCCAGGTCATTTTCAGAGAAAAAATCATCCAGTTGAAATTCATTGACCTCAAAGGTTCCTTCAATCACACATTTTTTCTGCTGATTGAAAAAATACCTGCCTTCTGCCCGCTGTCCCAGAATTAATGATAATGCTCCAAGGATAATTGATTTACCAGCTCCGGTCTCTCCGGTCATGATATTCAGCTCACCAGAGAATGAAATATCCAGATTATCAATTAAGGCGTAATTTCTAATTGCCAGTCGCTTGAGCATGTATTCGTAAAAATTTGAGCTAAATTAAGTAATTCAGATTAATTGTATCAGGGTTCATCAAATCGCTTACTTCGATTTTTTCAGGACCTCATATTTTAAACTGTTCGCAGGGTCAATCTCCGATAAAATAGTGTAGGCTTTAATCTTATCCTGAGAATCTGCCGTACTAAGAATACCGATTATTTCGTCAGCCTTTGCAGTAAAAAAGATCTGATTTAAGATAGAGCCCTGTTTTTGTTTGTCAATTTTCTGAAGCTGCGGAATGATTGAAAGCACTGCTTTTCTGCCTTTTGACAGGTTTTCTGCCATGACATCCAGGCCGTCCCGGTGGTAGGTGTAGAGGCTTTCACGAAGGGGGTTGTATGACTTGTTGGTCAGGTTCTCAACAAGCCAGAACCGGTTTCGAAGATTTTCAAATGCTTTCCATCCACTGCTTGGGGCGATTTGAGCATTATTTAACACGGTTTGAGCTTTCTGGAAATAGGGATTACCGCCAAATTTTGAAAAGGTATCGTAATCCATTCCTGTGATGATGTAGGCATAAAAAGCCAGTAATGAGCTTAAATTGCTGATATAGTTTTGTTCTGAAAAGTCGAGTGCCTGGCCTTCAGCATAGGTGAATCCAAAATCCTTATCGGTGATATTCAGTAATGTGCTGTTGTAAGAGCTGTTAAATACCGGACGGTTTGACTGGATCTGAGCCTCAGCTTTGAAATTGCTTGAGCCATCCCAATCGGTAATTGTAATTACGAAATTACAGTCAATCCTCTCCTGCGGTTGTAAGGCGTCTGCCGACCATCTTTTTCCGTTCAGGAAATCCTTAATACTGGTCTCAAGGATTTCTAAAATACGCTTGTTTGAATTTGCTATCTGTGGTGCGAGAATCTGCACTCTTGCATTCAGATCCTGTGAATAAATCACAGGAGAAGCGATCAGAAGGCAAAACAGGATCAGGTATTTCATCCTAATAAATCTAATACTTTTTTACATATATCTGCCGCAACTTCTTTCTTCGGTTTTAGTTCAAAGGTCTCTATTTTTAGCTTGCGATCTATGATACTTATCTTATTGTCATCGTTCTTAAATCCGGCGCCTTTGTCATTCAGAGAATTCAGGACAATAAAATCCAGATTCTTCTTTTCGAGCTTTTTAATGGCATTAGCCTCCTCATTATCAGTTTCGAGGGCAAATCCTACCAGTATTTGGCCGTCTTTTTTTTCTGCTCCAAGGGTCGCCAGTATATCAGGAGTTTTGATCATGTCAATTACGAACTCTGGACTGTTCTTTTTGATCTTGGTAAGAGAGATGTCCTTAGGCCTGTAATCTGCTACTGCTGCACTAAAGATGGAGATGTCGGATTCTGTAAAATAGCTTTTGGCTGCCTCCAGCATTTCTTGAGCAGAAGTAACATCGATCCTGTTTATGCTTGAATTGTTTAAGTTCAGTGATGTTGGCCCTGCAATAAGCGTAACAGAAGCACCTAACCCGGCAAGTTCTTCGGCAATGGCAAATCCCATTTTTCCGGAGGAATGATTTCCTATAAATCTTACAGGATCGATCGCTTCGTAGGTAGGTCCGGCAGTAACCAATGCCTTTTTATCTCTTAGCGGGAGTTTTTTTTTTAGATCATCACTCAGGATGCTGATAATATCCTCCGGTTCAGCCATTCGCCCTTCTCCGCTTAATCCGCTTGCCAATTCACCATAAGTCGGATGGATCATGGTATTGCCAAAACTGATCAGAGATTCAATGTTTTTTTGGGTTGCCGGATGTTTCCACATGTCTAAATCCATTGCCGGGGCGAAAAAAACCGGGCATTTAGCAGAAAGATAGACTGCGGATAAGAGATTGTCACATAGTCCATTGGCAAATTTAGCCAGTGTATTCGCACTGGCTGGGGCAATGATCATCAAATCTGCCCATAATCCAAGTTCAACATGATTATTCCAGGTTCCGGTTTCAGGATCGAAATAACTGCTTAAGACCGGATTTTTGGATAATGTTGAAAGGGTAAGAGGGGTAATAAAGTGGCATGCATCCCTCGTCATAACAACCCTGACATTTGCACCGGCTTTAACCAGTAGACGGGTTAAAGTTGCCGATTTATAACTGGCAATGCTGCCACAAACGCCAAGTAGAATGTTTTTATTAGTAAGCATAGGGCATGGATCTACCCATCTGAAAGCATGCATGGTGCATAGTACATTGATGTACTATGCTCCCTTGCTTTAGTTTTGCTCTTTAGAGGGATTGCGGTAATAAACCTTGTTGTGTAAAAACTCATCAACAGCAATAAGCGATGGCTTAGGCATACGCTCATAATGTTTTGATATTTCAATTTGCTCACGGTTTTCGAATACCTCTTCCAAATTATCATTAGATGATGCAAATTCTGCCAGCTTACCATGAAGTTCTTCTTTCAGGTTATTCGCAATCTGGTTAGCACGTTTACTGATAATTACAATTGACTCATAGATATTGTCAGTTGTCTTATCCAGTTCACGAACATCACGTGTTACTGTACTGTTTGGAATAACGGGTTTAGTAGTACTCATTTTACTTGTTTTTAGTGTCTTCTTTTTTACTTTCTTCAGCAGCTTTGGCTCTTTCTTCCTGTGCTTTCATTTCTGCAGTTTGCAGGGCAATCAGCTTTCTGACATCTATAATAGCTTTTTCGCTGCTTTTTTTGATGTCTTCTGCATTCTTAAGGTATTTACTTGAGGGGTAATTTTGTACAAATTCATTGTACATTTGTATTGCCTCATTATAACGCGCTTCCTGTTTTATTTCAAAACTTGCCTTAGCGTATAAAGCCTGTGCTTTTATGGTTAGGAATTCCATTTCTTCAGCATATTTTGTGTCAGGAAAATCGCGGGCAGAATTTCTGAATGCGATCACTGCTGATTTAAAGTCCCCAATTTCAAGGAACAATTTCGCATTAGCGTAAGATTTGGTTTCAAGTTTATCACGAAGGTTGCCAATCAGTTTACTTGCTTCGGCAACACGCTCACTTTTTGGGTGTAAGTTGATGAACAACTGCAGAGCCTCAATGGCTTTAATAGTATTATCCTGATCAAGTGAATAAGTCGGAGATTCGAGGTAAAAACAATAGGCTGCCATAAAACGGCATTCTTCAGCCTTCGGACTTGAAGCGTAAGTATCAGCAAATGTTTTAAAATGATACCTGGCCGTTGTATAATCTCTTAATTTATAATGTGTGTATGAAAAGTAGTAGGAAAGATCTTCTGCTTCAGCGGTACCACGATATTTGGTAACCAGATCATCAAATAATCCCAAAGCTTTACTGTAATCCTTTTTTTCATACAGACGCACAGCTTCCCGGTATTTTTTAGCGGTATCATTGCTCGCACGAAGCTTTTCATACTTGCTTTTGCAGCCCGCAAATGCAATCATGATAAATAGCAGTACACTCAGGCTTAGGTTAAGCTTGTTTTTAAACATTCTGCAAAGATAAGGTAAATCGGTAAAACATCAATTATATTTATGTTTAATATATATGACGCTAAAATATTCCTTTCCCAAGTCTTCGATCTGTTTTTAACACTATTTAACAAAGTGCATTGAAAATTAAAGTATCGTTTGTTTTCCTCCACCATAATTGCTTTTTAAAGGTCGTGCAGGTTTTATTTGGTTTTGGCATTTGACTTCAATTCTTTATTGCTTTTCACCACAAACCAGATCAGCGGAATTACTCCCCCGAGTGTAAACAGGGAGCCTCCAATTATGCGTAGCCAGGTAAAATTCTGAAAGGCAGTGCTGTCTATAAATGCGGCACTTCTGGCAAACCACAGGCCCTTTTCAGTCACCGTTTTGAATTGAAGTATGCCTGCAGGGAACAAATCAAGGAATACCATTAGCAGTAAACCAATGTTGATTGACCAGAATGCAGTTCTGATTGTTTTTGGTCTCCAGTATTCTGCCTTTATCAATAACTGACTGCAAAATAGTACTGTAGCCAATGCAAGATTTCCATATACACCCATTAAAGCCGCGTGTCCATGATTTACAGTTAAATAAGTTCCATGCTCATAATAATTCGCAATGGGAAGATTGATAATAAATCCCAGAACCCCTGCTCCAAAGAAATTCCAGAAGTTTACCGCAACCAGGAAGAGAAATACTTCAGGGAAACCGAATTGTTTATCTGGATCTCCATTAACCTTATTATTCTCTTCCAGGATTTTAGGAAGCTTACTGAATCTCCATGCTTCTAAGGTGAGAAGCACCAGCGGAATTACCTGTAAGGTTGAGAATACAGCGCCAAGCGCCATTGTACCTACCGGTTTTGCATTCCAGTAGAAATTGTGAGAAATGCCGAGTAATCCTGAGCCCAAAAATAAGAGTGTGGCAAGGTAAATTACGCGAATGGCGGCTTGCCGGCTGATCAGGCCCATCAATACCATAAAATATCCGATTAATACTGTTGTGAAAACTTCAAAAAATGCTTCGGCCCACATGTGGACCACCATCCATCTCCAGAAGTCGGCAATGACAAAATTGGTTGTTGGGGTGGCAATAAAACCTGAGATAAGCAACAGGATGATGCTGAATGTGGTGTAAACGAGCCAGTTGGGCAATGCCCAGGGCTGTTTTACATTCATAACAGGTTTGATGCCGCGATATATGGTGATAGCCCATATGATGAATACTATTCCTAATATGATCTGCCATAATTTACCCAGTTCTACATATTCCCATCCCTGATGGCCCAGCCAGTACCAGCTTTTTGCCAGCAAACCATGCGGACCAAGGAACATGCCGGTCATTGACCCGCCTACCAGCAGTACGGTGAGCCAGAATATGATGTTGATCCGCTTTACCTGACCTTTTGGTTGTTCGGGTGAAACCAGCGACATCATGAAAAATGAAGCTCCGATCCAGCAGGCTGAGATCCATAAGAGGGATAACTGAACATGCCAGCTGCGGGTAATTGTAACAGGCAGGGCTTTGGAAACATCGATCCCGAAGAAATTGACTAATCCGACAAAATCATGGACGGTTAAAATTCCGGCGAGGACCTGAGTCCCGAATAACAAGATGGCGACATAGAAATATTTGAATGTGGCATGTTGAATTTCGTCAGGTGAGAATTTGGCCACTTCAGCTTTTGTCAGGAAGGCCTGTGCCTTATTGGTATAAGCTGCATCATCCAGCTTGTCCAGTTTGCCGTAATAATAAAGGACAATTCCAAGTCCGAATAGCAAGCCCAGTGAACCGATGATACTCCAGAGTATGGTCGCAGCGCTTGGGGTGTTTCCTGCAGCCGGATCAAAAGGCCAGTTATGGGTATAGCTGTATATTTCGCCGGGCCTTTCTACTCCGCACACCCATGCCCCCCAGTAGAAAAATGCAGTTAAGTGTTTAATGTCTGTTGTGTCGGTAATATAACCTGAAGGTTTGAAGGCGCCGGAGAAGGAGGAATCAGTAAATGTGCGGGTATAGTACCTTAGGAGTTGGCGGGTGCTGAACACCTGAGCATCTGTTAAAGTTACGCTGTTCTTATCTTCATTATAGCGATTGGCTTTAATCTCTTCCTTTACCTGTTGTGCCGCACCTTTCTGGAGCATAGCTGTATTCAGGTCTGTTTTTATTCCCGAATGATAATATTCATTCATGTACAGCATGACCTGGTGAAGGGCCTCTGCGGTATAATCCGGCCCCCTGTTTGCTCCATCTCCGAACATGCTGCCGTATTCCATCAGGGCATATTCCTGAAAGACAGCCTGTCCTTGCAGTACATCCTCCTCTGAAAAAATAATCTCTCCTTCCTGGGTAAGGTAATTGGGTATTGGCGGTGCCTCGGTATAGGTATGTATTCCGATCAGGGTTACCCCGCAGATGCTGACAGTAAAAATAATCAGCAGGGGCAGCCACCAGTTCCTGGGATTGAGGAGGTAGCTTATGAAGTTATTCTTAGCCATAAGATGTTTTTTTAGTAAATATAAAAGAATTGATTAATTAAAGATAAATTTATCTTTAATTAATTTCATAAGAATATCTCCATACAGGATATTGCTGATGAATTTTTTGTAGTTTTCTTTTTTTTTTTATCAGCTGCATGTTTTCAAAATCTACAGAATATGCCCTCCGGGCAACTATATATATAGCACAAAAAAGCTCAGAGAATTGTAAGCTGGGAATAAAGGCGATTGCGGATGCGACAGA
>JBAZCD010000119.1:0-7688 GCA_041671205.1 Pedobacter sp. | reverse complement strand
GGGGCATCTGCAGTTAAACTTTGATAATTAATTATTGACAATTGCCAAACATAAACCAGGAGTGTTTTCACATTTCTGGTTTTTTTTGGACTTAACCTGATTGTTGTTAAATTCCTACATATAGTTCAGTTTAGGGTTAATATTAAGTTAATTAGTATATAATCTCATTTGGATACCAAAATCCGCCTGCCCTCAATTTTGAACTTTACTCTACCTGTTGATTCAAGTGATTTTAAAACCTCGGATACATTTTCAAATCTGGAAACAGCTCCTCCAAATTTATTTTTCGGTATTGCACCTACATACTCCACCTCCACATTATACCAGCGTGCTATCATTCTCATAATATATTGGATATCATCACTTTCAAAAATAAACTGGTTGTTTTTCCAGGCCACGGCTAGTTCCGTATCAATATTTTCAACTTTTATTCCATTCGTAGTTAAAGCTGATTGCTGACCTGGTTTGAGCCTCACCCCGGCTCTCTCCAAAGGAGATGGGGTACCTGGTACATAGACTTTTACGCTACCTTCAAGCAAAGCAGTTTTAACTGCGGCTTCGTCGGTATATGCGTTTACATTAAAGTGTGTCCCTAATACTTCTACTTCCTGTTTGTCTGTATTTACAATGAAAGGTATCCTCCCCCTGCCCCCTCCGGAGGGGGATAGGCCCGCCGCTTTGACCACTTCAAAGTAGGCTTCGCCTTTCAGTTCCACCCTGCGTTCTTTGAGCGAAGCAAAACTTGCAGGATATTTTAATGAAGAAGCAGCGTTGAGCCATACTTTTGTTCCATCAGGAAGGATAATCTGGTACTGACCACCCCTGGGGGTTTCTATGGTATTGAAACCCCCTTCTGCCTTCGGCATCTCCCCGGAAGGCGAGAGAGCTGAAACGGTGTATATCAATTGTCCATCGGCAGTTTTGGTGATCCTGATACCAGCTTGTTCCGCAAGCATACCATTATCCGCATCAGTCAAACTTATTTTTTTACCATTGGCCAATGTAAGTACAGCCTTGTTCCCACCAGGTACAATTTCACTTTTAGCAGTTTGGTTAACAATGGAATTAGAAATTCTTTCTTCTGGGAAATAATAAAGTCCAACTCCTATAAAGATTATTATTGCTGCGGCAGCAGAAATTGACCATCTGATAACATTTCTTTTGTCCGATTTAATTCTGCCTTGCTGAGAAGCTGCAATATTCTTCTTAATAGAATTCTTCAATTCATTTTTTAACAGAAGTTGGTCCTCTTCACTTAGTGCATCGGTATAACCATCACTTAAACCAAATACCTGATAATAAGCATCCAAAAACTCTAACTCTTCTCTGGAGGCATTTCCCGAATGATATTTTTCGACAATTTTAAGAAAATGATCCTTTCGAAGCTGATCCATGTATGTGTTTTTATATACATGTGTCAGAAATTTTGAATTTTGCCCAGTCGGGTAAAAAATAAATATGCAGGAGTTGGATTAACCCGGGTTTTTAAATTATTTTTCGGCAAGAATCATCAATAACTGAAACAACATAAAAGTTGTTTTTAATTTTAATATAGCTCTTCCCAAGTGGTTTCGGATAGTTTTAGGAGAAAGTTCAAGCTTTAATGCGATTTCATCAGGACTAAGCTCGTCCTGAAAACGCATCCTGAATATAATTCGTTGTTGATCAGGAAGAGATTCAATTAAGGTTTCGTAAGCCCTCAGAAGTTCCTTCTCAATTATGACTGCATCAGCACGGTCATTATAACTTTCCAGTTCAGTTAGCAAATCGGGTAATGGCACAAAGCGTTCCTGCTTTTGTATTACCTTATAAACATGATTCTTAGTTACCGTATATAGCCAGGCAGGAAGATTTTCAATTGGGGTCTCTGTGCCTCTGGTCCACATTGAGGTAAATACTTCCTGAGCAATGTCTTTCGCCAGATCCCGGTCTCCAATTCTCTTATAGGCTTCATCAAAAACATTGCTCCAATACTTTTCATATATTACTTCGAAGGCTTCTTCTGAACCCTGTCCAAGTTTAACAAGAAGTAAACTATCTTCAACAGTATGAGATTTTCCGATTAACATATTGAAATTTACTAAACTTATATGAATATTCCGATAGCTTAAACACTGTTTTCGAACTCATTATAGAGCTTTAACCTATAAACTCACATCTCCAGTTTGATTTGTCATGCTATAGTTTAACCTTAACTTTCATAAATCTATAACTAAAAAGTTACATTCAATTACTATAAATCTAATATTCTAAAATTATCCTTGGCACGTTATTTATTTAACCAATTAATAACACAGGATTGATTAATATACAGATGATTACCTTACATCAATTAATTCCCAAATAACTGATTATCAAACCACTTACCACCCCAGCATTCCCCAAAGCATCAACACTTTTAATTTCAATGGTATTATTACCCTCGGTTAAATTCACGAAAGCTGAGTTACTTTTTTCTGTAATTTGAACACCGTTCACCACCAAACTAAAATGACTGAATCCGGGAGTTTCTGTGGCCATATTTATTTTGATTCGTCCCTCATTGAGATATTGCACGCTGAAATCTACACTGCAAAGCCGGCCATACATGTCAGATGCCCTTCGAACATAATAACGGTGTTCAGGTGTTTCGGGTGTTTGTCTGTCAGTCCAGGCATAATATCCATCCCAACCCCAGTGCGTCCTGCCATGGGTTACGGGTAATGGCAATTTCTGACTCAACCAGTTACTGCGGGGTACCCAGCGCACTTCTGCGGTATTATAAAATCCATATCCTCCTGAATAACCTGAATTTTCTTTATTCATGGTTACTTTCCACCAGACGTAATCCTGATTGATTTTTCCTGAGAAAGCTTTCCCTCCAACCTCCATGGCAATAGGAAGTTTATCCGGATCAATCCGGTTGGCACGGCGGTCACGGTCTTCAAACGACCATTGATCTCTGTCAATCACTTCTCCGCCGGGATAATAAGTCTTGAGAAAAAGATCATGCAACTCAAGAATATTTAAAGGAATACCGGTTTTCTTATCATAGAACATGGAATCGAAATTCGGATCGGCCATGATCCATTTGCCATAATCACGCGACCATATCTCTACCAGTTCATGTCCCCCCCAGATGGCATAATTCGTGTTTACGATCCTTGCAGGTATCCCGAAACTCTGACAGGCCTGTGCAAACACAATAGCATAATGAAGGCAGTTTCCCCCTTTTTTTGATAAATTTCCTTTGGCCAGGGGACCGCTGAGTATTTTCTGGGCATCCCAGCTTAAAAGATCATCAAACTCCGAATTCGGAAGGAACCAATCCCAGCTTGCGGCTGTCCATGCCCGCAAACGCTTAACCTTCTCCCATTCTGTTTTTGCGCCTTCTACTACCTGATCAAGCTTAAACTGACGGCGAAAATCCTGCAGTTCCGGCAAGGCAGGATTCTCATGCACAAAATGAAAGGAGGAGCGAATCAGAGGATAATTCCTGACTTCAGAGATGACAATCTTATCCCTAGATGAAACTGAACGCCAGCGACTTTCCAGTCCAAGCCCCTTGATCTGAGGAGATTTGCCCGCTGAATTTGACCCAAAGCTAAATTCAAGCTGAACAAAACGGTGATTCAAATCATCAGAGGATAAGGTTCCATTAAAATTTCGCCAGTCTGTCCACTCACCGGCTTCGGGCAAATGGGTATTACCGGTTCTGATTCGGGTTTGCCAGCTTGAACCTCCGGCATTCAGGGTATCCGGCTTCATCCCTGATGATTCCATAACTACCGGTAAATACATCAGGCCGCCTGCCCCTTTGTCTGCCAGATTAATAACCGGCGTTTGAAGCCATCCTCTCTTGTCGCTCGCCTGAATTTTCAAGCGGATCGGATATTCAGCAATATTAGCACTGGCACCGGCATACGTCCAGGTCTTACCCTGATCATTGCTTCGCTCGCTATTCCCTGTATAAGATGTTGGCTGACCAATAATCGTTTTGACAACAGAACTTAAAGCCATTGGAATCCTGAATTTTTCACCGGGATTGTGTACCCTGAGTTCGATCTGATTTTTACCCATCTTCAGATAGGAAACAGGCACGGGGACTGAAGTCCAGAAATGTTTCAATTCATAAACGATAGGTTTGTTTCCATTGACCCTGAACTCAAGCTTAGCCCCACTCATCGGCTCGGCAGGAACCATCGGATAAATCAGCATACTGATCCATGCATTTTGATCAGGCAGTACCGTTAGGTTGAGGTATTTCCTGATAACCACTCCTCTGGCAAGTGTATCCCAGGCTTCTGAACGAATAGAACCTAAAGCTGCCGCATCGTTTTCAATCAGAAGATTATCCTCCAATACAATGGCATTGTTTACCAGCTTCAGATTCTGAGAAACAGATTGAGTCCATAGCTCGGTGGCCGTCCAGTTCTCGACTTTAGATTTAAGAGTGTCAAGTTTAAAAGATCCATTTTTGTAAGGATTCTCAAAATCTGCAGAAAAACCTTCCATGATTCCGGCTAGACTTGCTATAGAAATTAAAACAATTCTGAAAATGGGTTTTATAGCCATAGTTTATAAAACATCAATTATCTAAATATTAAATTACAGTGTCCAGTTCATGGATTTTCGACCCCAAAGGGCTCGTATGTTTATAGAAAAATCATAAATCCCTGTTTCCAACCACGAAGGTGGTCGTATGTGTTCGAAATTTTCACAGATGAGCCCTTCAGGCAATGTCATTAAGTTAAGAGTCGGGAGGTTCCAGCTTTCGCTGGAATGACATTTTTTTTTGGTTAATAAGGAGATTCCAGCCTTCGCTGGAATCGCAAGCCGGAATCGTGTAATAAATGATGTAGTGCTTTTACTCATTTTTTGTCTTTATATATTTCGGGAATGAAGAGTGATCTGAACCGATTCCAGCGAAGGCTGGAATCTCCCCCATCTCCCCCAACAATGTTGTCATTCCAGCGAAAGCTGGAAACTCATAACACATTCCGGTTAACGTTGTCTTCCTGAAAGAAACGGAACCAACGAAAGCCGCAACCTCAACATTATTCCACACACATTTTAAAACCATGAAACCAAACAATCTCTTAAATAATGATATTGCCCTTTTGAGGTCGAAAAACAAAATTATTACCCGATCCTACTGAATAAAAATCCCGGACCTCCATCTTTAGATGAAGATCCGGAATATTTAAAATTGAAGGAAAACAGCTTTCTGCTAAACAGAAAACAAAACCCTTATTTATTAATTTTTAAAGAAACTGTTCCACCCGGTAATTTCACAGAAACGGTTTTTGAAGCCGCATCATAGGTCCAGTCTTTAACCGATTGACCGCCAACAAGTACTGAAGATGGTTTACCGGAAACCAGCATTTTCACTGAACAGCCCTTCCATGATTTAATTTCGGCATCTATACCTGTAGAAACCAAAGCAACTGTACCTCTGGTTCCGGCATCAGTGTTTAATCCTAATCCATTGCCTGATATGGCAGTTCCTTCATAATAAATCTTCTGAAGCGCACCTGATTTATCGTAGGATGCAGTAAATCTTTTCGCATCTGTCGTAAATCCTGCAGCTACCCCATTTTCTGATCCTACTCTGAAGAAACCGATATCAGAACCATTGGCATGTTCCATTTTAGCACCAATCCATCCCGCTGCTTCCAGCTTAGTAGTTACCGGAGCAGGACCAGAAGACGGTTTAGACTCCGGTAAAATAACTGCAAGGAAATTTACCTGATTCAGATCCGGCTTACTTGCCAGATCAAGGAATGACTCATAGAATGATTTACCGATCCCTGCACTCTTATCATAAATCTTAGATGCAACGATCTCCGGAGTCACCACATCCATTGTCAGTTTGGCATTTGGACGGTCAATGATCATACGTCCTTTATCATAGCTGATTGCAGTCTGATTGTTTTCACCCGGAGGAGCATGAAACAACCAGTCGTAAACATGGCCTTTTGGCGATTTACTTTTCACTTCATCAAACAAGAAAATCGGTCCGGTTTTAGTATAAAGCAATGTACGAGAGTATTTCTCAAGCTTATCCTTATACACAGAGCTTAGTTCACTCTCCATTCCGTCGGCATCTTTACCGTTGAACAAATGCAGCACTTTTGGCCATTCGCGTAATGCTTTGATTCCATTATCATAATGAGCAGGAGCCTGACTTTCAGGATCGTGATCAACCAGCATCACGTTATGTGCATTCGCCTGAACGCTATAACTCAAATACTCCAGATTGGCATAATATCCCAAAGGACCATAAGCTGGGTCGGTCAGCAAGGTCTCTCCGTTTTTCATGATCTGGAAACTACCCTGATCGTAATGGTAGTGATTGGCATTCGGACCAACGCGTGTACTCAGGATCATCGACTGATCATCCCATCCCGAACGCATCACCATACCCTGAGCAGAGAAGAATTTTGACGGAGGAAGAGTTTCTCTTGAAGCCGGGGTAATACCATCTATGTACCATAAATAACTCAGGTATCCACCTTTTCCGGCTTCCCAGAATGGTTTTACATAGCTGTAGATGTATGGATTTTTAGTACGGTATGCCAACCACCAGGCGTGGATCTGGCTTCCCATATCTACTCTTGACCCTTTAGCGCCACCGCCATCTCCATAATCCTGCATTAAACCATTAGAATAGCTGGCCTGCATCGGATATTTGTAGAAATCTTTAAAAGCTGTAGTTGTAGAATAATCTACCCCGAAATTACGCTCAAGTGCCGGAAGCAACTCTCCCATATCACGGCTTGCCATGTGCATATAACCACTTTTGGGCTCTCCGTAACTTCCATCTTCATAATAGGTACGATCGATGAAAGTTTTAGTTTTAGTCAAAATGCCTGAAATGTAAGGCTCCAGATTCGGGTTTGAAGGATCATCACCGTAGATCGCTGTTGCAGCTAATCCCATACCACCTGCCAGTACTGCAATGTGATTGGTTTGGTTAGAAGGCATACGATTCATCTCAACCATATCACGGTGGAACATCTTCAATCCCTTATCCATAATGGCCTGTCTTACAAATGCACGCTCTGAATCTGATAGCAGATCATACAGCATATCATAACCATAAGCCACCGGTTTAATGGTATATCCTACCGGATAGTAAGTCCAGAACTTACGCTCCAGCATCCAGTCGGCATTCCATTTCTTGAATGAACACAATTTCAATAAAGCTTTTTTAGCCTGCTCACCTGCCGCACGATCGCCGGTGAAAGCATACTGAAGACTTCCCTCTTCAATTACATTACCAAGCGTTGAGTTTGGATTATTCCATAAAGCATAAGAATTAAATCCTACAGCCGTTTTAGAATGAGGACCGCCTACCAGATTCTCTGCTGTCAGATCTCTTCCTTCACTGATGGCATCCACATTCACCTTCATAAAATCCTTATGAGCCAATGCATTATCCAGAATCTTTTTCGCTACCGGCGATTTCTCATTCGCCAAACGGTTTTTAAGCTCCCCGGCAGAGAAATACAATCTCGGGTGACCGTTGATCTGCTTACCCAGCATCAGGAAACGAATAGCCCAGCTCAGCTCTCCTCCCGGTCCGTCATCACCTTTCAAACGGATCTCCCATTGTCCGCGGGCATCCTTCTCAGAAAGCTTATAAATTGCTGAATTAGCCCATTCATTGCCACTGCGGGTAAATGCAATATTATCTTTTACAATTT
>JBAZCD010000118.1:0-7695 GCA_041671205.1 Pedobacter sp. | reverse complement strand
GATTGCAAGATACTTTGACATGACATTAAGCATGTTCTTCATACCTGAATTCATACTGGTGCGATGCTCATCCGTTCCAAAAGAATTTGGCAGGAGGCCTTGCTTAAATGCCGGAATAGCCTGATTAAACCAGAACCCGGCACCACCATGCCCCACATCAAACAGCACACCCCTCTTCTGAGCCTCCAGAACAAAAGGCCTTACTTTTCCCTGTTCATCAACTACAGTCATACGCTCAGAGACATTTTCAAACGAATGGGTAATGATATCCCCGGGACGCATCTTTTTCAGCTGATCTTCCAATGAGTATTCGGGCATATGGCATTCCACAAACAAAGGAACGTTAGCCATCAGTGCGGCTTCAGAAGCACGCTCAAAAGGCAGCCAGCTTTTACCCCTGTAATGACCTACACGGGTACCTACAATAAAATCAGGGTACTTCTGAATAGTTTCGGCAGTTTTTTGAGCATTCACTGTATTCATATCCGGTTCAAAGGCAGAACCCGAGCCAAACCCGGTCTCAAAAATATTCAGAAAAGCCAGGACACGGGTAATCGAAGGATCAACTACTTTAGATTTGAATTCCGGATAATTCCGCCATCCCGTAGTGCCCGCATCCACCACAGTAGTGATCCCTGAACGGATTGCAAAAGCATCCGGCAACTGGCTGGATGCCCCGTCAGAAAAGCCGGGGTTGCTGCCGGCAAAAACGTGAGTATGAATATTGATCAAACCGGGAACTACCAGCAGTCCACCTACATCAATCACTTTCTTTGCAGAAGCCGAAGGAATATCAGCCGCAACCCGGTAGATCTTACCCTCCTTTATCGCCACATCCATTTTGGCATCAATGTTATTTTTGGCATCAATTACCCGACCCCCTTTTAATAAGAGATCAATCTCCTGCGCATGTATTAAAAAAGGGCTGAACAAAAGAAGCATCACAAAAGACGCTGTTTGGAGGGACCTCATCACCCGGTTTCTTAATTCAACAAAGAATAGAGACATGATCTCATAGTTTACCGTTTGCTCTAAATTGTTTTCCATAATGATCTGTTTCAATGATCTTAATCTTTCCAGGGCTGACCGCTGATCCCATTCAGATCCCACATAATTTTTCCGGCACGAAGAGTTAACTCCGCTTCCAGCCTTTTTGTACCATTTACACTCACCTTTCGTACATCAGTAAATCCGAATTTTCCCTCACGCAAACCAAAAACAGCAATATCAGCCTCTGAACCAACACTTAAATTTCCAAGATCAGTCCGTTTGATAACCTTTGCCGGAGCCCAGGTCGACCTCTCGATCACATCCTGCAAGCGCATGCCCAGGGCAAGAAACTTAGACATCACATTGGTCATATCCTTCATTCCGGCATTCATACTCTGATCATGCAGGTCTGAACTAATCACATCAGGCAGAAAGCCCTGTCTGAAAGCGGGAATGGCCTGCGACCAGGAAAATGCCCCTCCACCATGACCTACATCAAAAATAATCCCGCGTTTCTGCGCTTCAAATATAAATGGCTTAATCTTTCTGGTTTTTTCATCTACTATCGATTCGCGCCCTGCACTGATCTCTGAAAAAGTATGCGTGAAGATATCACCGGGACGAAAATGTTTCAAAAACAGTGATTCGATAGAATTTGAAGGGAGATGCTCTCCAAAATCTACCATTATCGGCACATTTGCAAGTTTTCCTGATTCTATGGCCTTATCTACGGAGGTAAAATCACCCCAGTAATGGGCCGATTTAATGCCCACAAGAATCTCCGGAAATAATTTCTTAATCATATAAGCATTCATTTCAGGATTCATATCGCTGATATCCTGCTCTTCAAAACGTCCGATCATTCCGTTTCCGATCACATTCAGAAAAGCCAGAATCCGGGTTTGAGATTTATCGATCGACTGAGCCTTGAAGGTGCGGAAGTTTCTCCAGCCTGAGGTACCTGCATCCACCATTGTCGTAACACCTGTCCTGAAGGAAAAAGCATCTGCATTCTGACTTCGTGAAGAATTAGCAACAGAAGTGCTGTATCTGTCGGTTCCCTGAAAAACATGTACATGCATATCTATGATACCTGGAGTTACATATAAACCGCTAACATTTACAGTCTTTTTTGCAGAACTCTCCGGAATATTTTCTGCTACCCTGAATATTTTATCACCAACAATGGCAACATCCATTCTGGCATTGATGTTATTCTTAGGATCAATCACATATCCGCCTTTCAACAGAATATCTATTTCCTGGGCATTTACAAATTGAAAAAATGAAAGAAAAATAATCATCAGCATGATGCTCCGATATTTACATCCTGCTGAACTATTCTTTTTGAACGATGCCATTGTTTTTTCTTTGAAATTTATTGATCTGCTTATTTAATTATTCACATCTTAAACAGTTTCTGTTACAGTAAGCCCTGCAAAGGATCTCTATTGAAATTTAAGGATCCCAAAAAACTTTGGAAGATGGAATTGCGGCTTATCATTCTTTACTTCATTCCAGGTAATGTAATGCGGATTGGAATTGATCTCTGCGATCTTGTAAAAATTCGCTCTCCATGCTACTCCGGGTTTCGGACGTGTGACATTGGTATATTTTTCAAGCATGCTGAGTGGAATTTTAAAAGACATAGTCCATGTTACAGGCTCAGTAATTTCGGGATCAACAACCTTTGGTAAGGAAGCCGCAATCTCAATTTTTTGAATATCCTCAATGGAAGGCCTGCTATTTTTATGATGAAGCAGGGGAGTTCCTCCGCAATTGATTTCCAGATTGAAATAATTTATTGGATTGTCTGCCTCCGGCGAAAAGAAGAACTCTACTGCAGAATCCTCCCATACTTTACCGTTAATTTTCTGAGTGATGCTTCGTACATAACGATCTTTCACTCTGTAAATGACATAGATAAAATCATCATCATAAGTCATCTTTGCCTGAGCATCCGGCTTAAAGGCCGGCATTTTACCCATGTAATTCTGAATCTTAACTGATTTCATCTTTTTCCACCCTGCACTGCTCCATCCATCATTCACGCCGATCGGGTGAACAGCCTTTTTGACTTTGTAAACAGACAATTCGGAAATATTACCTGTACTGCCATCTTGTGCAGACACAGCGCTGACAGACAGTACCAATGCAAGGAAAAATAGCTTTACAATTCTCATGGATTATTTTAGTGATTTCTATGTATTGAATAAAAAGGTATGGTATTAAAAAATTAAATCAGCTGCCCCCCTAACAGGTGGCAGCTGATTTATAATGATGAGATCAGGTTGCCAATGGCGGACCTGCAGGGATCTGCACTCTTTTATGTGCAGGTTTTGATTTACTGCGTACTGCTGTAAATGTAGCCGTACGGTATTCACCTAAATGAATGTTTCCTGACATTGTATCACCATTTACCGTACCCTGAAAGAGGTAATTGATATTATCTGCAATAACCTTCACAGTACTTTCAAACCTGATCTGGTTTCCATCAATAGTACCGGCAAGTGTCCTGTTTTCAAAATCAGATTTATGAGTACCCTGAAACCAGTTTCCATCCTGTTCAATATTAAAGGTATGCTGGCTGTTACTGCTAAAAAATTTGATGTTTGCCTCCCATGGGCCGGTAAGATTCGCAGCAGGAGCCGACATTTCAGGTTTCGGGCTACGCTTCTTCGAAAGCACTTCAGAAAGCCTGTCGGCTATGATCTTCTCCTCACCCGCCTGCATCTGGCCGGTTGTAATACTAATGGAGCTAATGCCATCAGTTTCTCCACGGTTCGCAAGTGCAATTCTTGGTTTATTTCTTCCCAGCTCCTCTGCAACTTCAAAACCATTTATATGAAGCTGTGAAGTCTCCCAGCTCACGTTCAATACAGGAGATTTATTGGAGAGGCCTGCCGGTTCGTAAACAGAGGTCTTTACTCCCTGAATTGGAGCAAGTTTTTTGGAGTTCGTATCCAGCCAGCCTAACCACTTTTTCCAGTCGGCTGCATGATCGCGTTTCACCCAGTCCTCAACTGCTGCCATCATTCCGATCATTTCTTCACGGCCTACCTTATTATCGCGTCCCGGACCGTGATGCGGTGAACTTGCCTGCCATGCAGACATCAGAATTGATTTATCACCTAACATTAATCCGGCACATTGAGGTCCGCAGATAGCCTTTCCGCCACTGTACGCTACAAGGGTAGCACCTCTTGCCAGGTGTACAGGAGGAGTGGTCAGATTCTGAGCTGCAACATCAATCAGAACCGGAATATTTTTAGGTTTTGCATAGGATGAGATCACTTCCAGAGATAGCGGCTGACCGGTTTCAGAAGCTCCGCCTGCAGTCAGGTAGATCATGGCTGTCTTTGGATTAATGGCCTTCTCAAGTTCTTCAGGGGTAGTCACATGGACAATTTTTACACCGATATTCCGGATCCCATGATCGTATGCATTCCTTGAATATCTTGGAATAATTACCTCGTTCTTATCAAAACCGGTCAGATCGGGGATACGGATCAATTTTTCGGGATTACCGCCTGTTACACAGGCAGCTGTGATATGTTTAAGTCCCGCGGCACATCCTGCCGAGACCATGCCCCATTCCGCTTCGGTAAGATCAGCTAAACGCTGACCAATTGCATCGGCCAGCTCATCGTATTGTACGAAGTTATGGGATGCAGCTTCCATTGCTTCACGAACTGCCGTACGCTCGATTGACCCACCAATAATGGTATAGGTTCCCATACAGTTAATTACAGGTTCTACACCTATTCTGCGAAAAATATTTGTTTCGGCCATAAATGCTGCTGCTGTTGTTATTGCTTCTGATCCGGCTAAAGCGGCAGATCCGCTTTCAGCAAGCGGACTTGCCAAAACCGGGTTAGATGGAAGAACCGCTCCTGCGATAGGCAGCATCGCTAATCCTTTGATTACGTTTCTACGTTTCATTATATTCAATTTTAGATTTTTTTACTTAAAATTATTGCTGATAGGTATTTGCAGACAAGCCGTTCAGATCCCATATAATCCTGCCGGCACGAACGGTCAGCTCTGCTTCGAGCTTACGATCACCCTCAATCCGGTTATTGCCTGAATCTACAAAGCCAAATTTTCCTTTTGAAATACTCAGCACGGCAATATCAGCCACCGATCCTTCAGATAAATTCCCCAGATCCTCACGCCTGATCGACCTTGCTGCATTCCAGCTGCCTCTGGCAATAATATCAGGGATGCTCATCCCCATATTTAAATACTTGGACATCACATTCAGCATGGTTTTCATGCCCGAATTCATACTTGTGCGATGCTCATCTGTTCCGAAAGAGTTTGGCCATAGGCCCTGCTTAAAAGCAGGCACTGCCTGGTTGAACCAGAAGCCTCCGCCTCCATGACCAATATCAAACAGGACCCCTCTTTTTTGAGCTTCCAGAACAAATGGCCTCACTTTCCCCTGCTCATCTACTACGGTCATACGTTCTGAAACATTTTCAAAAGCATGGGTCATAATATCTCCGGGACGCATACGGCTTAACTGATCCTGCAGAGAATACATCGGAAGATGACATTCCACAAAAAGTGGCTTACCAACCATTCTGGCAGCTTCTGATGCACGCTCAAATGGTGTCCACTCTTTTCCATCATATCGTCCGATTCTTACACCTACCAGAATATCAGGATACTTCTTAACTGTTTCTGCAGTCATCTGCACATTCATTTCATCGATATTTTCCTGGGCATTATCTACCGAATAACCGGAGGCAGCAATACTCAAAAAGGCTAAAACACGGGTTACCGAACCATCAATGACCCTGGCTTTGAAATCAGGGAATGTTTTCCATCCTGAGGTACCGGCATCTACAACAGTTGTAATTCCTGAGCGGGGGCCAAAGGCATCCGGCAACTGACTGGATGTTCCGTCGGTAAATCCGGGTTTGCTTCCTGCATAAACATGAGTATGCATATTGATCAGTCCGGGCGACACCAGCATCCCGCTTACGTCAACTACTTTTTTTGCTGTGCCGGCAGGTATATTCGCCGCAACACGGAAAATCTTTCCCGCTTTAACCGCAACATCCATTTTGGCGTCGATGTTATTCTTTGTGTCGATAACCCGGCCTCCTTTTAGCAATAAATCGATCTCCTGTGCATGACTCTGAGAAGTGCACATAATAAGTGTTAGCCCGATCAATACAGGAACTGCAAAAACGGATGACAGTACCTTTTTATAATTTAACATGTTATACATAATGTTATGATTTTAGGATTTCAGTCAAATAAATATCAGTTAGTAATAGCCGGCATTTCCCATGCAGGAACGCTGATTCCGTTCAAATCCCATACTACGCGCCCGGCCCGGATTGTTAATTCTGCTTCAAGTTTTTCTGTACCGCTGATTTTTGTCCTCCGAACATCCATGTATCCGAAATTTCCCTTCTTTAAATTAAATACAGCAATATCAGCCTCTGTACCCACACTTAAATGACCCAAATCCGGACGTTTGATTACCTGTGCAGGATTCCAGGTTGTTCGTAAAATAACATCCTGAAGACTCATCCCCATAGCCAGAAATTTGGACATCACATTACTCATATCCTTCATCGCTGCATTCATACTTAAATTGTACAGGTCTGTGCTGATCGTATTTGGCAGAAAGCCTTGCCTGAAGGCAGGAATAGCCTGATTAAAGTTGAATGCACCGGCACCATGTCCAACATCAAATATGATCCCTCTCTTTTGAGCAGCAAATACAAAGGGCTTTACTTTTCTGGATTTTTCATCAACAATAGATTCGCGTCCTCCATTAATTTCTGAGAAAGTATGTGTAAAAATATCCCCCGGTCTGAAATGTTCCATGAATAAAGATTCAATGGAATTGGTTGGTGTATGTTCCCCGAAGTCAACAATAACCGGAACATTAGCCAGTTTACCCGATTCGACGGCCTTATCCACTGAAGTAAAATCACCCCAGAAATGTGCAGACTTTAGTCCGACAATCAAATTTGGATACAAGCGCTTTATCATATAGGCATTCATTTCCGGATTCATGTATGTCACATCCTGCTGATCAAAACGGGAAAGCATTCCATGGCCAACAACATTCAGGAAAGCTAAAACCCGGGTCTGCGCACGATCGATTGACTGGGCTTTAAAAAGTGGAAAATTCCTCCAGCCGGAAGACCCTGCATCAACTACAGTAGTTACTCCCGCACGAAAAGAAAAGGCATCTGCCTGCAATCCACCGTAAGAATTTGCGGTCATGCTATTCGGATCAGTGCCATGAAAAACATGGGTATGCATATCAATAAGACCCGGTGCAACATATAAACCGCTTACGTCAATCGTCTTTTTCGAAGTGTTTGCCGGGATATCTGCCGCAATGCGAAATATTTTATCCCCAACAATCGCAACATCCATTTTAGAATTGATGTTGTTCTTTGGATCAATCACATGCCCGCCTTTCAATAAAATATCTATCTCCTGTGCCCGGATAGTCCCTGAAATACAAAAGAAGATTAAAAGCAATAGGCTTACAGCAATTTTTCTCAAGTCAGTTACTTCAAAACATGAAGGTGATGAAATTGAATTTGTTTTAATCCTCTTTTGCATATCCATATCTTTTATGATCACTTATCTGGCAATCTGATCGGGAAAAATTATTTTACTGCATCCCATTGTGGTCCGCTAATTCCATTCAGATCCCAGGCAACCCTG